>JAQWXQ010000032.1 GCA_029254395.1 SAR86 cluster bacterium
CCACCAACAATTTTATTTTTTTTATTTGCAGTTTTTAAAGCAGGCTCAAGACTTTCAACCTCATCAGAATTAAGAACCTCCCACTCCATACCAGGCTGTTCTATCCAGGTTTTTTTTGCAATATCATCATTGAATTCTTTTCTAGAGTCATAAAATCTTAGTATTCCTTTTTTTAATAAATCAAACTCTATACCTTCCTCATCTGCAATTTGAAAGTAAATCTCCCTCGCTCTCTTTGCAATTTCAATAGTATGTAGAGTGTTATCTTTATGTGTTCCTCGTAGGGTTTCGGCTAGAAACCCAATCATCCATTTATATTTTTGAATATTTGGCGATGGGTTGAAAAGCAGAGGTGCATCTGCTTTAAACATCCATTTAATTCCGCTGATAATGTTTTTTGGAGTATTCCAGGTTTCGGCATTACTTGCACTTAGCTGGCCACCATTTGCATAGCTTGTTGCCATCGCAGGGTAGCGCCTCGAATCAATTACCGTAACATCAAAACCTCTTTTAACTAGAGCATAGGCGGTGGTTGTTCCTGCTATACCTGCTCCAATAACTGCAATCTTTTTCATAAATATATTATGACATAGAGTTATGTTAAATTTTTTTCAAAAGCTAATTTTGACTAACAAATATAAATATTTTGATCGTTTATTGATTTGTAAATGAGATTCATTTACATTTATAAACATATTAACTTAATTAATAAAATATGAGCGAATTTATTATTGTCTTTAGAGAAGTTTTAGAGGCCTCTTTAGTTGTTGGCATTGTCTATTTACTACTCGAAAAATCAAACCTTAAATCACACTTTACAAAACTATGGCTTGGTGTAGGCGCAGCAGTAGCGGCCAGCATAATGGTAGGATATTTTGTGATACTTGCTAAAAATTCTCTTGGCAATGACTCAACAAAAGCTCTTTTCGAAGGGATATTTTTATACATAACGGCAATCTTAATTTGGTATGTTATCTTCTGGCTTTCGAAAAATGTCTCAAATAAAAATGAACTTGAAACAAATACCCTTGAAGCAATTAAACTATCCTCCTGGGGAGTTTTCTTCGTAGTATTCTTTGCAATTCTTAGAGAGGGTTTTGAAACAGCAGTTTTTTTAATTTCTAGTCTTTCTATCACTGGTTCCTTCTCATATCTTGGTTTTTTCATGGGAGCATTTCTTGCAATCCTTATAGGCTACTTGATCGTTAGACAAGGTCGTAAAATTGATATTAGAAGCATTTTTAAATACTCAACTCTGCTACTAGTTTTTCTTGCCTCAGGAATGGTTGCCTATGGAACCCATGAGGTTGAAGAATACATCGTAAAATCTGAAATTATTGAAGATTTTGATTCAAAAGAAATATTCAGACCATGGAATATTCTAGAGCCTAAAGAGAACTTGTCTGATAAAGACTTATCTTTTATGTATACCTACGATGAAAATAAAAACCGTTATACCCACTTACTTCATGACAAAGGTGGTATTGGTGTTTTTCTTAAGGGGTTTTTTGGTTACAACAGCAACCCAAACTTACCAGAAGTTCTGCTATGGATGCTTTCGCTTTTCTTGGGTATCAGGATGTGGAGAGGCTTTTATTATTAATCTTCAGATAGTTTCTTCTTGGCCTTTGCGCCAAGCTCTTCAAGCTTCTTAGCTTGATCGAAGAGATTACCATTTCCTTCTAGCAATTTATTTTCAGCACCTTCTAGAGCAGAAAATGATTGATTTAAATGTCTTTTTAAATCACTAATATCAGTCTTAAGGCCATTAAATTTATCAATCATTAGCCCAGCTCTTTTTGCTATATCCTGAGCATTTTTGTTTTGAGAATCTAGCTTCCAAAGACTTTCAGCCATTCTTAGAATAGATATTAAATTTATAGGTGTAACAAAGCCCATTTGGTTTTGCATTGCCAATCTTTGGATATCCCAATCAGCTTTTAGGGCTGATGACAGCGCAGACTCTAGCGGAACAAATATTAAAACATAATCAGGAGCATTTAAGCCTTCAAGCGTTGCATAACTTTTCTCAACAAGACCATTCATATGTGCTTTTATAGATTTTATGTGCTCTTTTAATGCTTTTTTTTCTTCATCTACATCTGTAGCGTCAATATATTTTGTGTATGCTGTAAGCGAGACCTTTGAATCAATAATTATATTTCTATTATCAGGAAGATAGATGACAGCATCAGGCATATAGTTCTTGCCATCTTTTCCCTTAAAAGACTTTTGTAGTTCATAATCAATTCCTTTTCGAAGGCCAGACTCTTCTAGGGTCCGCTCTAAAACCATTTCTCCCCATTGGCCTTGTGCTTTCGAATCTGACCTTAACGCATTAGTTAAGTTATCAGCATCCACACTTATCTTTGTTGTTTGCTCAACCACTTTCTCAACTTGAAGAGAGAAATTTTCTTTTGCTTTTGCTTGCTCTGTTTTAAGTTCGATAATTTGATTATTTAATTGACTAATTTGTTCTTTAAATGGAGCAAGTGTCTCTTGCAATCTCTCAAAGTTACTTTTATTTAAGGTTTCTGTATTTTCCTTTAAAACCTTATTAGCAAGGTTAGTCAAACTTAATTCTATAAATTTATTCCTTCTTTTAGACATAAAAGAAAAAATAGCAATTATAATTATGGCAACTGCAATTATTGTTATGTAAAGAGCCAGATTATCTTGAAACATTCTTACTTAATTAATTTACCAAAAACTTATACATATTATGTCTGATCATATTCTAAACCATTTTAATAAACTAAAGGCTAAAGGCTTAAATATTGACATAACAAGAGGTAAGCCAGAATCAAAGCAATTAGATCTTTCAAATGAGCTCTTGTCTATGGACATAGCACCATATTCAAGTGGAGTTGATCTTAGGAATTATGGTGAACCATTAGGTCTTATGGAGGCAAGAATGCTAGGGTCTGACTTGTTAGATGCTCCTGTGGAAAATATTATTACAGGTGAGCAATCAAGCCTTCTGCTGTCATATCAATTTCTTTTATCGCATTACTTATTTGGTAAAAATATTGCTTGGAAAGACCTAGATAAGCCAAAATTTATATGTCCTGTTCCAGGTTTTGATAGACACTTTAGAATGTTTGAAGACCTTGGTTTAGAGATGATATCAGTGCCTTTATCAGAGCAAGGCGTTGATATTAAGAGTCTCAGAAAAGTTCTAAATCAAGAAAAAAATATAGTCGGAATGATATGCGTACCAAGGCACTCAAATCCATCTGGCGAGGTTTACTCTGATCAAAATATTTTAGATATATTCGAGGCAACAACTGATTACTCAGATGATTTTATTGTTTTATTTGATAATGCTTATTTGGTCCATGATTTTCTTCCAACAAGCAAGCAATCCTCAATATGGGAGCTAGCAGATAAATCGAATGCCCTTCATCAGGCAGTATGTGTTACATCATTTTCAAAAGTAACATTTGGAGGAGGAGGGCTTTCATTTCTTGCTGCGGCTGAAAAAAATCTTGAACTCATTAAAAGAATACGAACTTCCATGGTTATCTGTCCGGATAAGATAAATCAGCAAAAGCATATAGAATTTTTTAAAGATAAAGATGCAATTATTGAGCATATGAAAAAACATGCAGATCTTGTGAGACCAAAGTTTGAGACTGCTTACAGCATACTTGAATCGATTCCATCTGATTATGGAACTTACTCGAAACCTACTGGAGGGTATTTCATTACCTATGTAACTAAAAAACCAATTGCCACCAGGGTTGTTGAATTATGCAAAGATGCTGGAGTTTTGATAACACCTGCTGGAGCAACATTTCCATATGGCAAAGATCCTTTCAATAATACCATTAGAATCGCACCAACATTTGTAAATGAAGCTGATTTAAAGTTAGCAATGGATATTTTTATCTCAGCAGTGCAAATTGCACACAGTGAGTATTAAAGTTAGTTATTTGTCCTCGTAAAAGTAATATATTTCCCTCCATCATAATGAGAGAAAATCTTCTCAATATCAGGGTGGCGGCACTTGCTATTATCGGTATCAATCAATAGATTTTGTTCCGAAACATAGGCTATGTAGAATATATCCTTATTCTCTGCAAGAAGATGATAAAAGGGCTGGTCCTTCCGTGGCCTTATTTCTTTAGGTATTGCCTTATACCATTCTTCACTATTATTAAAAACAGGATCTACATCAAAAATCACACCTCTAAAGTGAAGGAATTTATGCTTAACAATTATTCCAATTGAGAACTTTGCTTCTATCAGATCATGCATTATATTAATAAATTAAATCAACATAGTTAAATTATCATGAGAGAAAAAATTTTAGTAGTAACTTCTAATGAAATATCTGGTTATCAAGAGACAGAGCATCTTGGAATTGTTCAAGGCAGCACAGTAAAATCACGAAATTTTCTTAGTGACTTCCTTGCGTCTCTTAAAACTATAATCGGAGGAGAATTAGTAGGGTACTCAAAACTTCTTGCATCTGCTAGAAGTCAGGCTTATGATCGAATGCTTCAAGAGGCTGAGGAAAAAAATGCTGATGCAATTGTTAGTTTTAGATTTCAAACCTCGTCAATTGCAAAAGGCGCATCTGAAATATTAGCTTATGGAACAGCTATTAAAATAAAAGGTAAATTAAATGAATAAAACTGAAAAGACAGCATTTAGAGAAGCAATCATAGTGGTGCTTATGGGCGCAGTAATAAATTTCCCACTTCAAACCTTTTTGCTATGGCTAACTATAGATAATTGGCATTGGTCTAACCCTGTATCTATTTCAATATTTACTCAGTCAATTTTGACCTTTGTTGCACTTATTAGAGTCTATTCAATAAGAATGAGGTTCCAAAGAGGAAAGTTTTAACCCTTTTTCTTTTTCTCTTTCATTCTTTTAGACATACCCATTTTTACTCTTTTATTTACCATATCTTTGCACCAGACATCATATACAGTAGAGTAATGAGAAGCTTGGCTTGAAAGAAAGCTTGCTTTAGCCCATTTCTTATCATTATCAGGATTTTCCTTAGCTTCTATCCAGGCTTTATCTGCCATAACAAGAAATGCAGCTACACCGTCTTTAGTTTTCTTGCATTGCTTAAAATCAAGAAGGTGATTTGGATGATTCATGTGCGAACCATCAAGATCTTTGTTTGACTTGTGATTATCTGCAAAAACAGATCCTGAAAGCATTAGCACCATAAAAGGTACAATTAATTTATTCATAAAAAATCTCCATATATTAAATATGACAAAAATAGCATTTAAAAGTTTCTAAAATCGTCATACTCAAGGATAGCACATCCTATAGTGGGTTTATTTATAGCAGCTACTAGCGAGGCTGCAACACTCTCAGCTCTTATATTTCTATACTTTTTAAACACTGAGACCATTAAAGGATTCATGATTTTAAAAATTAATTCATAGACTTTAACCTCTCTCGCAATAGGCATATCTCTTTTTCCAAGAAGATGGCCTGGGCGAGCAATCACAACCTTATCAAAACCCATATTCAATATTTCTTCCTCAAGCATCCCCTTAGTTTTAAGGTAAAAGTTATTAGACTTTTTATTGGCTCCTATAGCAGAAACAAGGGCTATCTTTTTAACCCCTTTTTCATATGCTGCCTTTGCTATTCGCAAAGGCATTTCAAAATCAACCTCTAAAAAGCTTAGCCTATCTTTATTTTTGATATGTAGGAGCTGCATAAGGGTAAGTCTCGTACCTGTTGAAATATAGATACAATCAGCATTTAAAAAGCCCCTAAAAGAATTTTCATCTTTGAAGTCTACTATTACCTCTTCAACAGCTGCTGACATGAGCTTAAGAGATTTTCTATTAAGTTGAATTTGATTAGTTTTATTTTTTATTAATAGGTTGCTAATGTGCTTTCCTATCAAACCTGAAGCACCAACCAGAATTGCCCCATGTGTTTTCAAAAGCAGTGGCCCTCTATTTGGCTTATAACCTCGTTGACTGACAATGACCCATCTATTGATATATCTTGAAAATGATTATACAGAGGCAGTCTTTCCTCATATGCTTGCTTGATTGAAAAACCATCTGGCATTGCAAATCCTCTGTGCTCGGCATCCCCAATCCTTTTCTTTATGTCTATAAAAGAAGTATTTATAAATATAATAGTTGAAAACGCCTTTAGATGATTCATTGCCTTAGATGAATAAACAGCGCTGCCTCCAGTAGCAATAACTTCATAGATATCATCAAGCTCAAGAATAATTTCTTCTTCCTCTTTTCGTAAGAATTTATATCCATTATTTTGCTTTATATCTTGAAGATGCATGTTAAATTTTTTTTCAATCAAGGCGTCGGTATCACAAAATATAAAGTTATATTTTGCTGCAAGTTTTTTACCAATTGTTGTCTTGCCGCATCCAGCCATGCCGATAAGTGATATAGGTTTTGTAAACATGTTTTAATAATTCCCTAAACTGATTATATGTTTTTTCTATAAGGTTTGAAGTTAAAAATTAAGTCATATTTTTTATCATTTTGTTTGTAGATAACAAGTGCACTGTTATCATTAGCGCATGAATTATCTAAATACATCAAAAAGGTTTCATCTAGCTATAGCCGTAAAAAGCATTGAAGAGTCAAAGTTATTTTACTGCGATCTTATGGGCTGTGATGCAGGAGATTTTGAAGAAGGCAGATGGCAAGATATTAACTTTTGGGGCAATGAATTGACGTTACATCATGGGCCTGACGAATTGGCTAGCAAGAAAAGACATGATGTAGAAATGGGAACTGTTTCAGTCCCGCATTTTGGAGTGCATCTGTCTGAAGAAGATTTCTTTGCATTAAAAGATAGGATTGAGAATTCAGAGGATTTCGACTATTTTGACAAACCATACAGAAGGTTTGTTGGCAAAGACAGAGAGCAAGAAACTTTCTTTATCAAGGATCCTAGTGAGAATGTCTTAGAGATCAAAACTATGGTTAATCCTGAGACTCTTTGGAGTTAGCTAATTTTAGCTATCTGTATTTTTTTCTAGGCTCGAGGTTATATGGGCGAAGGCATCATTAACGTCATCAGTGTAGAAAAGATTGTCTAAATCATTTTCAGATATTACACCATACTCTAGTAGCACATCGGTATTTAAAAATTTTTGCCAAAACTCTGCTCCAAACATGACAATAGGAAATTCTTTTTTAATTTTTTGGCATTGAATCAAGGTAAGTAACTCAAACAGTTCATCCATAGTACCAAAGCCACCAGGCATTATTATCAGAGCCTCAGCTCTATAAGCAAACCAAAACTTCCTCATAAAAAAATAATGAAAATCAAAATCTAGATTCTTACTCAAATAAGGATTTTCTATATCCTCAAATGGAAGTTGTATGGACAGGCCAATACTTTTTCCGCCTGCGTCATGAGCCCCTTTATTTGCAGCCATCATTATGCCTGGGCCAGCTCCAGTACAGATTGAGTATTTATTGTATTTAAATACATCTTCATTCCACTTGGCTAATTTATACGCAAGCTCCTCTGCTGCCTTGTTGTACTTAAGTAATTTTAACTTTGGATTATTTGGGTTCTCTTTTTGAATTTCGCTTGCTTCTTCTTCTGATGGGGCTCGTGCAGACCCAAAAAAAACAATCATATTTTCTATCTTTTCATCTCTAAACTTTTGATCTGGTACAAGGTATTCAGATAGAATCCTTTCTACTCTGCCCTCATTAATGCTGGGATTATTTTCTTTTTCTGACATAACTTTAAGAATGATATCAGATATATAGTTAAGCAGAGAGTATTAGTGATTAATGTTTTTTATTTAATTGTGTGCAAATTTATTTGTAGCAGAGACTAGAAGATGAACTATCTCCTTTTCAAATGCAGAATGTCCTGAATTTTGTGCAATTTCAAATGAAGCCTCAGGCCATCTTTTTGAAATCTCATATGCAGTTTCCATTGGGCAAACAACATCATATCTGCCTTGCACTATAACTGCTGGAATATTTCTTATCTTCTCAATGCCATCTAATAGTTGCTTCTCATGTTCCAAAAATCCTTTATTCATAAAGTAATGATTTTCAATAAGCGCAAACGCAAGAGCAAAGTGAGGGTTGGAAAATTCATCCATTAAACTGTCATTTTTTACGAGCTTGCTAGTCGATGCCTCCCATCTAGACCAAGCTACTGCAGCACTTAGTTTGGCCTTCTCATCAGAGCCATTAAAAATTTCATTATATGCTTTCATGAGATTGCCTCTTTTACTATCCTCAATAACATCAATGAATTTTTGCCACTCATCAGGAAACAGCTTGCTTGCACCTTCTTGATAGAACCAATCTAGCTCGTGTTGCTGAAGCATAAATATACCTCTAATTACTATCTCGCTCACTGAAGAGGGGTGTGACTGAGAGTATGCTAAAGCTAATGTTGAGCCCCATGACCCTCCAAAAACCATCCATTTAGCAATGCCAAGCTCTTGCCTTAACTTATCTATGTCAGATACTAAATCCCATGTTGTATTATTGGTTAAGCATCCATGAGGAGTGCTCCTTCCACAACCTCTTTGATCAAAAACTATAATTCTGTAATATGCCGGATCAAAAAAACGCCTAACATCTTCACTTCCACCGCCTCCAGGCCCGCCATGAAGAAACACAACCGGTTTTCCATTCGCATTACCACACTCTTCGTAATAAATATTATGCTCTGAGCAGCTTAAATAGCCTGTATTAAAGGGTTCTATTCGAGGAAAGAGTTTTAGTTGTTTGTCCATAATAAGTAACTTACAAATTAATTTATATTTTTTCAACTATTAATCTTTACAAAATTACTATTATCAAGTTTAATACTGAAATCGTAATTTGATCCTATTGCCGCGATTTAAAAGAAAGAGCTAAAACGGTACTACCATTCCATGGATTTAACATTGCAAACTGATTCAGTCAGATCTGCTATGTTTCATTTAATCGTAATTTGATCCTATTGCCGCGATTTAAAAGAAAGAGCTAAAACGGAAGATGTATTCCCTAGGATTTATTAATTATTAAGAAGGAGATTTTCTTATGAAGTTTTTTATAAATGCAAGGTACCTAATTGTCCCAGTGTCATCACTAATAACTATTTTTGGGATATTTCTTGGCAGCACATATGCCTGGACAGGAGTAATATTATTTGGTTTTTACACCATAATAGACACTTTAACTAAAGATATTCACCTCAAGGCTGAGGTGGATAATGATGGAAACTCTTATGGTATTAAGATTTTTCAATACCTTGTTATGTATGTGATGCTACCAGTTTTTATAGCCATACAAATTTTTTTAGCTTGGAGGTTATACCAATATACATCGGGAGCAACCTTGCAGAATTTATCTCTAGGACTTATTGAGTATCAAAATGGCATATCAGGTCTTAATCTAGTAGGTGCCATTATATCGTCAGGCTTATGGGCTGGACTTGGAATCATTTATGGACATGAGTTATCACACAATAAAAAAGAAGGGTTTTTTGTTTCAAGACTAATAATGGCTTTAAGTGGAGCGTCTCATTTTACTTATGCCCATGTTTACAATCACCACTTAGACCTAGGACACGAAGATGATCCAGCCACAGCACCTAGGGGGAGGAATGTGTACTTACACACTTGGCTCTCTCATGCAGGACAATCAAAGTTTTCATTTGATATGGAAGCTAAGAAGTTAAAAAATCAAGGAAAAAGCTTTGTAAATAAAGACAACAGGTGGCTACTTGGATATTTATACAGCCTACCCTCTATATTTCTATTTGTTTGGTCTGGAGGTGTAATAGGGTTACTTGCATTGGCAACAGTTTGGATTTTATCAAACTTCCTCTTAGAAGCGTTAAATTTCATGGGCCATTATGGCTTGATAAGAAAGGATGGAGCTGTTGAGCACAGGCACTCATGGGACAATGATTCAGTTTTTACAAGCTGGTTTTTTATTGAGATTGGCAGGCAATGCGATCATCATGTCAGAGGTGAAACTTATTTCTGGGAACTTGATGATGTAGGAGGGCCTAATTATGGAATAGGTTATTTTAGCCTTTTTGTACTAACCTTATATCCGCCACTATTTAGAAAATTTGTTCAAAAACATCTAGATAATTGGGATAAGAATTATGCCACAGAAGAGGAAAGGTCAATTGCAAGTAAATTTAATATAGACACTTCTTCATTAGCATCTATAGCTTCTTAATATGCTTAGTATATTCAGAAAGAAGAAGATACCTAGGAGGGCAGAGCTCCTCAGCAACAACATCAGCTTCGATGTTTTGCCTGCTAAAACACTGCTCTCTTCGGCCCTGTCAGAGGGAATAGATTGGCCACATAGATGCAAGGTCGGCAGCTGCGGTACATGCAAATGTAAAATTATCTCAGGGAAGATAAAGCCTAATATTGACTTTAGCTATACGTTGAAAAAAGAAGAATTAGAAGCAGGTTTTATATTAGCTTGTCAAAGTGAGTTAATTTCAGATATACAAGTAGAGATAGATTTAAATCAAAAAAAGGAGAAAAAATGAAAAACATAAATGCATTTTTAGCAATAGGAGCATTAACATTATCAGTAGCAGCTTTATTATATTTAGTTGATGCCCATCAGAATTTTAGAAATATTTATTGGGCTTTGGGCATTTCCTTAACCCTATTAATAACTCATGTTACTAATATGGCTATCTATTTTAAAGTTGCTGGAGATAAGCCTTATAAATGGTTTAAATAAATGGTGCCCAGAGGTGGGATCGAACCACCGACACAAGGATTTTCAATCCTTTGCTCTACCGACTGAGCTATCTGGGCAATAAGTGAAATGGGATTATAGGAAAGTTTTAAGTTAATGTCATCAATAGATTAAGTTAATGCTTTAAACCCAGATGCCTGTTCATAATCTTCATTATTAAAAAATTTATCCATTTCATCTATTAACCACTTTCTATCATCAGCGTTAGACATATCAAGGTGCTTTTCATTTATTAATGTTGTTTGATGTGACCTCCATTCCTTCCATGCTTTATCAGAAATAGTATTCATCAGCTCAACCCCTTTAGGGCCCGGCATTGGCGGCGAAGATAGCGCATCCAGCTCCTTGTTAAATTTTTTGCATAATATTTTTTTTGTCATAGGGTTAGAAGTATATCTTTTATAGGCTTAGGAACTCCAATACTATCTATATCCTTTTTATTAATCCAGCAAAACTCAGAATTTGATTCAACATGAAATGGCTGCTCATATTCTAATAATGAAATATTAATTAATAATTCAAGATGAGACAGTTTGTGGATTAAATTTATTTTGCGAGCGCTTTTGGCTTTATTGTGATCAATCAAGATCGCATTATTTGTTTCAATCGGAACCCATAGCGACTGCCAGAATCTTTTTTCATTTCTTTTGATTAAAAGTATTTTGTCTTTTGTAAAGGCAAGATTAAACCGCATTCTTTCCTTCTTTAATTGCTTCAACTTCGAAGGCGCCATTTCTTTTTTATGAATATTGAATGCTGATTTACATTTTTTATTTAAAGGACATATATTACAGTCTGCATTTTTTGCAGTGCATACAGTTGCACCAAGGTCCATGATTCCTTGTGTGTATTCAAATATTTTACTATCAGGCTTTAACTTTGTTGATTCTGCCCAAAGTGTTTTGTCTAGCTGTGACTTAGAGTCTGCGCTAATTCCAGAATACCTAGACACAACACGCTTAACATTTGCATCTAAAATTGGATATGATTCATTGTATGCAATTGCCATAATTGCACCAGCTGTAGACTTTCCAACTCCTGGAAGACTATTTATTTCTTCAAACTTCTTAGGAAATTCATCACAAAAATTGTTGCTTATGACCTCTTTTGCTTTAAATATATTTTGAGCTCTTCTATAAAAGCCTAGACCTGACCACAATGCTAGAATATCGTCTTCTGATGCTTTGCTTATTGATTTAATGTCAGGGTACTTGGCTATAAATCTATTGAAGTAAGGGATTGCTGTCTTAACCTGAGTTTGCTGCAACATTACTTCGGAGATCCATACCCGGTAAGGGGTTATATCTTTTCTCCAGGGCAAGCCACTTCTTCCTTCTAAAAGGTACCAATCTATTATTTTCTTAGAAAATGTATTACTCAAAATAGAAAAAGCTTTTTTTAGTAGAGATTTGTTTTTTCTAGAATAGACCCATCCTCATTAAATACGTACTTGATGGGAGCTCCAGTTGGTATTTCTAAATTTACAATATCAACCTCGCTAATATCATCAAGTTGCATAATAAGAGATCTCAATGAGTTGCCATGCTCGGCGATAAGAATATTTGAACCGTTTACAACTTTAGGCAAAATTTCTCTATTAAAATATGGCAGAACTCTTTCAGAGGTATTCTTTAAACTTTCCCCATCTGGAGGGGGGATATCAAAAGACCTTCTCCATATATGAACTTGCTCTTCACCCCATTTTTTTCTAGCATCATCCTTGTTTAAGCCAGCAAGGCTACCGTAGTTTCTTTCATTCAATGCTATATTTTGATTAATAGGAATATCTGACTGATTAATTGCTTCAAGAATTATTTTCCCAGTTATTTGTGCTCGCACAAGCTTTGATGTGAACATTTCATCAAACAAAATATTTTCTGATTTTATAGTACTCCCAGCTACCAAAGCTTCTTCCATACCCTCATCCGTAAGACCAGGGTCCTTCCAGCCAGTAAATAAATTTTTTGCATTCCATTCACTTTGGCCATGCCTAACTAGTATAAGGTGTCTTTTTTTCATAATTTAATAATAATAAGGTACAACTTGTATATATTTTAATAGATAATAGTTGGATGTTAGAGTTTTTTTCATTCTTATATGAGC
>JAQWXQ010000055.1 GCA_029254395.1 SAR86 cluster bacterium
GTTGGAGGAAACTGGAGATTTAATGATCCCTCTGGGCACTCTAGCGTATTCGAAACAACTCACATTATTAGCTCAAAATATACATCGTTTTACGAAGACTATCCTTTGCCAGAATCAGCGTCTGACTACCCATCCCATCAGGAGCTTTTAAATTACTTCAATGGTTACGCAGACACATTTGATCTTAAACAACTAATAAAATTTGGAACAGAGGTAAAACATTGTGAGCAATTGAAGGATGAAACTTGGAAGATAACTTGGAGAAATCTTGAAACCAATGAAGAATCCATTGGTTCATTTGATGGCTTGGTTGTATGTAATGGACATCATCATGAGCCAAGGCATCCTGACTACCCCGGAACTTTTACCGGTGAGTTTATTCATTCCCATGACTTTAAATCTGCTAAACCTTTTACAGATAAACGAGTTTTGGTAATTGGCGGCGGTAATTCCGCATGCGATGTAGCAGTTGAGACTGCAAGGGTTTCAGAGTCAACGCACATTAGTTGGAGGCGAGGCTATTTTTTAATTCCAAAATTTATGTATGGCCTTCCTGTTGATATGTATGCTCTTAAAAACAGATGGATGCCAACATTTATGAGAGAGCCATTTACAAAACTTATGTTACAAATTTTTCAAGGTAGGAATAAAGATATTGGTCTTCAGGAGCCAGAACAAAACCTTTTTGGCACACACCCAACAGTCAATTCTGAACTTTACTACTCTGTAAGGCATGGAAAAGTTAAACCTCACAAAGACATAGAGAGGTATGAAGGAAACACCGTCCATTTTATAGATGGAACGAAAGAAGACTTTGATGCAATTATTGCTTGTACTGGATTCAAAATTAAGCATAAATTTTTCGATAAGAACTTTTTAAGTTTTGAGAAGGGTGAGGTGCCTTTACTTCACAGAATGCTTCCATCAAATATAAAAAACTTATATTTTATTGGGTTATTTCAGCCATTGGGCTGTATCTGGCCAGGAGCAGAGCTTCAATCTAAGTTAGCCGCAAAGCATTTTAATGGTTCATGGAAGCCAAAAAAATCTTTAGACTTGCTAATAAAAGCTGAATTAAAAAATCCCGATGTAAACCAGATTGATACACCAAGGCATACAATAACTGTTGATGATTTTGCCTTTAGGGAAAGGTTAAAAAAAGAACTCGCTAGGGCAAACTAATATGAAAAAAATAATACTATGCTTCTTCCTTTTTCTCATTGCACCAAGTGCAGAGTCTGCAGGCGCAAATGAAATTATCCAAAATGGATGCACCACAAAACTTAAACAAGTTATGAGACCGGAGTATCCAGCAGCCAGAATAGGAGGCTACTCTGAAATAGAATTTGATATTCTAGGTAATGGGAAGGTAAAAAATATCTCATCGTCTAAATCGATGTGTATCCGCCATAACAGAAAAGAAGACACCTATACTTTTAAACAATGCGGAATATTTATAACTAACTCGATAGCAGCCACTTACTACATGGAGTACAAGCCACCAATTAATGAGAAAGGAGAGAGCTGCTCGATCACTAATCACAAACACCGATATAGATTCAGAGCAAAAAGATCAGAAAAGATAGACGCAGCTTTTCAGAAAGAATTTGAAGAAAACCCTTTGGATTAAAAAGACTCTTTATGAAAATCTATAATAGCTGAATCAACCATAGCGTCTGTCTTTCTTAGCTCTTGATATAAATTTACCGACCCAAGCGTCTTGCATCTGCTTAATGCAACATAAGTTTGCCCGGTTGCAAACGCACCTTGGCCTAGATCTATAGA
>JAQWXQ010000060.1 GCA_029254395.1 SAR86 cluster bacterium
AAAGAATCTTCTAATTCGTAGTACCCATCTGAAAGCTTAATTATGTCCCCAGAGGAAGCAAGTATTAAGGCTTCTTGAATTTCCGAGTAGGGGTCCTCGCTTGGTGACACCTCAATGAGGTCAGCAAATAATAAAGTGCTATGGATTAGTAAGAAGCAAAAACTAACTTGCTTCAGGTATTTCATCAAATTTTTCCAGAGGTTTATTTAGTTCAGCCCAGTCACACTCAAAATCATCTGGGGCATGTTCGTACTCCAGCAAGCCCAATGCTTCAAATTTTGGCCTAATTTCATCTGTTAAAAGGCCTATTCTAGAAAGATTAGGTATCACTCTTGAAAATAAAAAGTTCCTGAACATCTCAAAAGATGAGGTTTGCATTTGAAAATCTCTTGCTTCATCCGCAGTCATTTTCAGATATTTTTGCTCAGCTTTTGTATTGATCAGTCTTTCTCTGGAAATAACACATGCCTCGTATGCAAATTCAGCTCTATCTTGGATTTCTTCTGGGCTTAAGGTTTTTACAAAGTCCTCAAGATAGTTGATACCAAAAGTTACATGTCTAGCTTCATCTCTGATCACATAATGTAAGAGCTGCTTCAAAAGAGGATCTTTTGTTATGCTTTTTAGCATCTGGAAAGCTGCAAGAGCTAATCCTTCGATAATAATTTGCATACCTATAAATTTAAGATCCCATCTTTCATCTGTTAAAATTTTATCTAGTAATAGTTTCAATGATGGGTTGATTGGGTAATGAATCCCAATTTTATCTTGTAAATATTTGTTAAAAACTTCCACATGTCTGGCCTCATCAAAGGTTTGAGATGCTGCATACAGTTTTGCATTATAAGTTGGAGCACAACTAGCAAGTTGAGAAGCAACAAGAAGAGCGCCTTGCTCACCATGAAGGAACTGACTCAAAAGTTCCGCAGTAGTATGCCTATCAAAATTAATTTTATCTTCATCTGATAGAGCCTCATAGGCTGCCAAAGTTTCGTGCGGCAACTGCTCATCAGGATCAACAAGCTTTTCATCAGCAGGGTGATTATAGTCCCACTGCAAGTCAATAGAGCCATTCCAGTTCAATTCCTTACCAAGCTCGTATAGTTTTTTAATTCTATTATCAGCAACTGTATAGTCCCAGTTGTATGCACCTGTTAGTGGTGTGTTAAATATCTCCACCACATCCTCAACGTGTGAAGGCTTTATATCAAGCTCATCATCAAAGTAAAGTAAATCTTTAGGGGGACCATCTTGCTTATTAATTTTCATATAACCTCTGCTATTACGATTCAATGTTTACACTGTAAACATACACCTATTCTATAGCAGTTAGCTTGTTTTGAAAAGTTTTGTTAATTTCTCTAGTAAAACCTCACCAAGTTCTTCGGCTCTGTGAATAGTTATAGCATCCTTATAGTACTTATTGACATCATGACCAATTCCAATGGCCTGAAGTTCGATATTTTTCGAAGATTCAATATACTCAATACAATCTTTTAAATGAGTGTCTAGATAATTTTCTGAATTAGCTGAAAGAGTGCTGTCATCCACTGGGGCGCCATCAGATATAACAATGATAATTTTTCTTTCCTCTTGCCGTTTCATTAGCCTGCTATAGGACCATAGCAAGGCTTCTCCATCTATATTCTCTTTAAGCAAACCCTCTCTTAACATTGCTCCAAAATATTTCCTTGCCCTTCGCCAGCTATTGTCAGCACTTTTATAAATAATATGCCTTAAATCATTTAATCGACCAGGATTTGCTGGTTGACCTTGATCTATCCATTCTTCCTTTGAGCCTCCGCCTTTCCAATTCTTGGTAGTAAATCCCAAAACCTCAGTCTTAACAGCACATCTCTCAAAAGTGCTACTTATAATGTCTCCGCAAATAGCTGCAAGACTTATAGATCTTCCTCTCATTGAACCTGAATTATCTATTAATAATGTAATTACTGTGTCTTTAAATTTATTTTCAGATTCTTGCTTATAACTAAGAGGGTAGCCTGGTTCAGCAACAACTCTATGAAGCCTAGACGTATCTAATGTTCCTTCTTCAAGATCAAAATTCCAGCTAGTGTTTTGTTGAGACAGTAAAAGCCTTTGCAATCTATTGGCCAATTTACCTATTGTAGTTAAATGCGGTTTTATTAAATTATCGAGTTGAGATCTCAGTCTTATTGCCTCTTCTGGCGATATGAGGTCTCGTGCCTCTATTACTTCATCAAACTTATTTGTAAAAACTTTATAATCTTTTTCATTTGCACCAATAATATCAATGTTGTTAATGTTGCTTAATTCAATCTCTTCATCAATAGAGCTTTCACTTGAAGAAATTGTAACTTCTTGTTGCAACTCATCAATATCCATTTCTATTTCAAGAATTTCTTCTGAATTGATATCATCAACACTGTCATCACTACTATTTTCCATTCCATCTTCATGAGTGCTTTCATTTGACTGATTTTCACCATCAACAGTGTCCTCAGAATCTCCACTCTCGTCTTCAACTCTAATAAGATCGAGTGATTCTAGAAGTTTGATTGCTAGTGAGGTGAAGCCATCTTGATTTTCAATAGATTCTAATAGGCTTTTTTTGTATACATTAAGTTTATCTTTTCCATATTCTTCTTCTAACTCACTAATGAGTTTTTTTGATTTCTGCCCTAACCGATGATTGCCTGCATTCTTAAGCCACAAGTTGAAGACCATTGGAGTGTTTTCATTAATATCATAAAGATCATCTGCAATTGCATTGTAATACTCAGTAATATTTTTTTTTGAGCCATGAAATTGAGCAGTTCCTAAAATCTCAACCCTAGATATTTCCAATTCATTTATTATATCTTTGGCAAATGAATTTATATTGGGTTTTGCAAGTTCCTTATGGAAACTATGCCAGAAAGCTTGAAAATCTGATTCAGCTCTCCAGGCGTTAAGTTTTCTTGAAGATCTTGGGACTGGAGAAATTTTTGCTTCATTAAAATGAGGAGGCCTTGAAGGAGAGCCAATTTTTGTTTGGATTTCTTTATTATTTGATATGGCTTTTAAAGAAGAAATCCCAGCTTCATGAAGCATCTCTCTTCTTTTTTTCCAATTCATAATAATTTTTTAATCAGGCCTTTTCTCTTGTATATCTTCACCAAAGCACCTTTGATAGTACTCAGCAATTATTGGTTTCTCTGTATCATCACATTTATTGAAGAAACTCAGTTTAAACGATGTGCTTATGTCTTTAAATATAGTGAAGTTTTCAGCCCAAGAAATTACAGTCCTAGGAGACATAATTGTTGAAATATCTCCATTAATAAAACCTGCTCTTGTTAAATTAGCCATTTGAATCATGTCTTTAATTAAAGTTTTATTTTTTTGAGATTTGAGTTTTTTAAGCCTTGAAGAGACAACGTTAAACTCTTGAGTTGGGCTTAGATAATTTAAAGACGAGAGGATGTGCCATCTATCAAGTTGGCCTTGATTGATTTGCTGAGTGCCATGGTAAAGACCAGTCACGTCTCCAAGACCTATTGTGTTAGTTGTTGCAAAAAGCCTAAAGGATGGGTGAGGGTTGATCACTTTATTTTGATCTAAAAGTGTTAATTTACCCTCAACTTCTAGAATTCTTTGGATTACAAACATAACATCAGGCCTTCCTGCGTCATATTCATCAAAAACTAATGCAACAGGGTTCTGAATAGACCAAGGGAGCAAGCCTTCTTGAAATTCTGTAATTTGCTTGCCATCTTCCAGCTTAATTACATCTTTGCCTAATAAATCTATTCTGCTTATGTGGCTATCTAAATTTATTCTCACACAAGGCCAATTTAATCTTGCTGCTATTTGCTCTATGTGTGTTGACTTTCCCGTTCCATGAAAACCCTGAACCATAACTCTTCTATTATGTTGAAACCCGGCGAGAATGGATAGAGTAGTTTCTTGATCAAAAATATAACTATTATCGACTTCAGGAACCCACTCTGTTTTTTCTTTATAACCTTTTACAATTAAATCAGATTTTATTTTAAACACCTCTGACACTTTAAAATCAGCATTGGGTTTTTGTGGAAGTTGAATATTAGAATTAGACATTATTTTTTTTCATTATTTTTAAAAATTATCCTACCTTTTGAAATATCAAAGTTCTAGTTTTTTATCAAACAATGTAAGATGTAAACCATTATAACTTAGACAGAGAAACAGAATGCCCGACAAAGAAAATCTTTTAGAAAATTGCTTAGGGCTATTTGAGTTAAACAGAATTGATAGAGATATTTATACCTGGACTGGTAAAAATGTTGGGTGGGCGAGAATTTTTGGAGGCCAAGTGATGGCTCAAACTCTGATTGCAGCCTACAAAACTGTCAATAAAGATCATTTTGCACATTCATTTCACTCTTATTTTTTAAGACCTGGCCAAATGGACAAACCTATTACATTTACAGTCGATAGAATAAGAGATGGAAAGAGTTTTACCACCAGGACGGTAAAAGCTATTCAAGATGGAGAAGCTATTTTTAGTTGTTCTGTTTCATTCCAAAAGAATGAAGATGGGCTCGAGCATCAAATTGAAATGTCAGATTTCCCCTTGCCAGACGGCTTGAAAAATGAACATGAAATCAGAAAAGAAATGGCTAATGACATTGATCCTAAAATAGCACCTTTATTTTTGAGAAAGCGCGAGGTTGAGATGAGGCCAATTGAAGTTCAGGATTATGCCAATCCGCAGAAAACACCTCCTTATAAGAATACATGGATAAGACCTGAGGGAAAACTTCCTGATAATGAAATAATACAACAAGCTTTCTTATTATATATTTCTGATATGGGTCTTTTAGCCGCAGCAAATAACCCTCATGGAGTTAATTTTTTGAATGATAATTTACAAGTTGCCAGTCTCGATCATGCAATGTGGTTTCACAGAAAATTAGATCTCAACGACTGGGTTTTGTACTCAATAGATAGCCCTATATCTGGAAATGCTAGAGGCTATGCAAGAGGAGCAATATACACACAGGCCGGTGTTTTGCTTGCATCTTGTGCTCAAGAGGGATTAATTAGGCAGTGGCCAAGTAAGTCTTAATACGATCTAACCAAATCAGTTAAATATTTTATATTCTCAGGATCAATATTAGGAGTTATTCCATGGCCTAGATTAAAAATATAACCAGGATAATTTTTGTATCTATCTAAGATTTTGTAAGTTTCTCTTTTGATAGTATCTCTGCTCTCTAATAAAAATGCTGGATTTAAGTTTCCTTGTATAGAAATTTTTGATTTCAATTGATTTATATCTATTGTGTCCATAGACCAAAAAAGGCTCAAGCAGTCAGCTGAGCTATCTGCAAGAACGATGGGTTCACATTTGGGCTCTCTTGCAAATAAAATAATGGGAATATCTGCAGTAATAGGATCACTTTTGATCATATGTATCAATTTATTGATATGTTTAAGAGAATATTTAAAATAATCTGCTTCTGAAAGAAGGTTTGCCCAAGAATCAAAAATTTGGAGAACATTTGCACCAGAAATAACCTGATTTTTTAAATATATAAAACAAGCATTAGTAAGTTTCTCTAAAAAAATTTCAGATATATCAGCATTTTCAGCCACAAAGTTTCTTGTAAATGCAAAGTCTTTAGATGAGCCCCCCTCAATTGAATATGCTGCTAAGGTCCAGGGACTTCCACAAAAACCAATAAGGGGTATATGAGAAGGCAATGCAGATCTTATGTTGCTGACTGCTTTATATACATAATCTAAATCATCTGGATTAAACTCAGGCAGAGATTCAATATCAATTCTTTTTCTAATTGGATTCCTAAATACAGGACCTTCACCTTCTACAAATTCAACTTTAAGCCCAAATGCATCAGGAATAGTTAAGATATCTGAAAAAAGTATAGACGCATCGAGCTTAAACTTATCAATGGGCTGCATTGCAAGTTCACAACAGACATCAGGATTTTTGCACATATCCAAAAAATTTTTAAATTTGCTTCTAACAGCTCTATATTCGGGCATATACCTGCCGGCTTGTCGCATATACCAGATCGGAGGTATTTCCAAAGGTTCTTTTTTTAATGCTTTTATAAAGGGAGAGTTTTCTATCATGAGACGTATTTTATAATACTTTTGGCTGCTTCGCGGCCTTCCCATATAGCGGTGACAACTAAATCCGAGCCTCTTACCATGTCACCTCCAGAAAATATTTTATTATTCGTGGTTTGAAACTTGAATTCTTGTTTTTCTTCAGCGAGAACAAGGCCATTTTTTTTGGTTTCAATCTCAAAATCTTTAAACCAATCTGAGGGGCTGGCCCTAAATCCAAATGCGACTATAACTGCATCAGCTTTATAAATTCTTTCTGAACCCTGAACAGGTACGGGAACCCTTCTTCCATTTTGATCGGGCTCGCCTAGGTGAGTATTAACTATTTTTACTCCTTCAACGGTATCAGATCCAATTATATCAATGGGTTGAATATTAAATTTAAAATCAACACCTTCCTCTTTTGCATTCTGAACCTCTCTTTTTGATCCAGGCATATTCTCTTCATCTCTTCGATATAAACATGTAACAGATTTTGCACCTTGTCTGATCGCAGTCCTATTACAATCCATTGCAGTGTCGCCACCTCCCAAGACAATCACATCTTTGCCCTTAAGGTTAATAAATCCATGGTTTTGCTGCTTTATGTTTAATAAATTATTTGTGTTTGAAACTAGGTAGTCTATCGCCTTAAAAACACCTGGAAGTTTTTCACCTTCAAAGCCACCTTCTAATGACGTATATGTCCCCATTGCTAAAAATACTGCATCATAGTCTTGATAGAGTTGTTGAAATGGAATATCTACTCCAATTTCTTTCCCTAGAAAAAATTCTACGCCCATCTCTTCAAGAATTTTTCTTCGTCTTCTGACAACCTTTTTTTCAAGCTTGAATTCAGGTATACCAAAAGTTAAAAGCCCTCCAATTTCTTCATTTCTATCATATACATGACTATGGACACCAGATCTTGTAAGAACGTCAGCACACGCTATTCCAGCTGGACCTGAACCAACAATAGCAACTTTTTTATCAGTCCACTTTCTCATTGACATGTCTGGCTTCCAGCCCATTTCAAAAGCTTTTTCAGTAATATATTTTTCAGTTGAACCAATCGTAACAGCACCAAAACCATCATTTAATGTGCATGCGCCTTCACATAGTCTGTCTTGTGGGCAAACTCTTCCACAAACTTCTGGGAGACTATTTGTTGAATGACATAACTCTGCAGCTTCTATTATGTTTCCTTCATTAACAAGCTTTAACCAATCGGGTATGTAGTTATGGACGGGACACTTCCATTCACAGTATGGATTTCCACAATCAAGACATCTATGAGATTGGTTTGATGCCTCTACCTGATTATATTCATTATAGATTTCTACAAAACTAATTTTCCGCTCTTCAATTGGTTTTTTTGTAGGATCAAATCTTCCTACCTCAAGAAATTGAAAATCATTTTCAATTTCTTGATGATCAATATACTCATCTCTTAAATTTTGTTGTTGTTGATGCGAATTAGTTTGTTTTATGGAATCATCTTTTAACGAATCACGCCATTTATATAACTCCACCTTTGCTTCATCTAAATTAGATACAGGAGCAAAAGACTTAGTAACATATTTTCCATCTAATCTTATTTTCCCATAGAAATAAGGTGACTTGGGTTGAGTAAAAAGAAGCAACCCTTTTTCTACTCTATATTGTTTATTTTTATTTTGCATGGCTGGAATTTTTGTATGACGCAGTATGACACTTTTGGACTTTAAATGGTAGATAGTTGTGATAGAATCATCTGAAAATATATGACACAACTATTTAATAAAAAAGATTTTAAAGACAACTGTGGGTTTGGGCTTATAGCAAATACTCATGGTGTTAAGTCTCACTCTATTCTTACTAAATCTATAGATGCTCTAGTAAGTATGACACATAGGGGCGGGGTAGGCTCTGATGGCAAAACAGGTGATGGGTGCGGACTCTTGTTTGATATCAATCATAATTACTTTAGAAACATAATTAAACAGGAGCAAGATATAGTTATTGAAGAAGAGTTTGCTATTGGCCAGCTATTCTTCTCTGAAAAAATAGAAATACTAGTCCCCAAATTAGAAAGTATTTTAAAGCAAGAATCTTTAAAGTTAATCTCACTAAGGGAAGTGCCTGTAAATAAAAAAATTCTTGGTGATATTGCACTTGCATGTTGCCCTAACATCTATCAAATTTTTGTTGGCTCTAGCGATGAAGTATTCAATGAGCAAAAGTTTGAGTCAAACATCCTTCAAGCTAGAAAATTTATTGAAGAGATCTACGCTGACGATGAAACTTTATATTTGTGCAGCTTTTCACCTAAAACAATTGTATACAAAGGTTTAATGCTTCCTAACGCTATAAAAGATTTTTATACAGAACTCCAAGACACCAAATTTGAAATTTCAACATGTGTTTTCCATCAAAGGTTTTCAACAAATACCAGCCCGAGATGGCATCTCGCTCAGCCATTCAGATTGCTTGCACATAATGGTGAGATTAACGCTATTCGAGGTAATCGTAATTGGGTTAAGGCAAGGTCTAATAAATTTACAACACCTCATATTCCAAAAATACAATCATTTAAGGAGCTGGTAAACGAAAATGGATCAGACTCCTCCTCGTTGGATAACATGGTAGAGCTTTTGGTAAAAGGCGGTATTGATCTTTTTAGAGCCATTAGAATGGTACTCCCACCAGCATGGCAAAATACTCAGACACTTGATGCCGATATAAGAGCATTTCATGAATATAATTCAATGCATATGGAGCCGTGGGATGGTCCTGCTGGAATTGTTATGGCAGACGGAAAGTGGGCAGTATGTATATTAGATAGAAATGGATTAAGGCCAGCAAGATACCAGCTTGATAACGACAATACTATTACCATAGCCTCTGAAACTGGCGTAAATCCTATTACAAATTCATTGGTAAAATCTAAAGGAAGAGTTCAGCCCGGAGGCATTCTTGCTATCAACACAGATACAGGTGAAATTTATAACCAAGATAGAATTGATAACGTATTAAAGAGTAAAAACCCATATAGAAAATGGTTAAAAGAGAATGCTCTTTACATTGAATCAAGTTTAGACTCCTATGAAGGCCCTGGTTTGAAACCAATTAATCAAAGCGAATTTATAGAAACAACTAAACAATTTCTCTTATTTAAAGAAGAAAGAACATCAGTAATTAAACCTTTGGCAGTTGAATCACAAGAAGGGACAGGTTCTATGGGAGACGATACTGCTTTAGCAGTTATGAGCAAAATGCACAGGCAAATTTATGATTTCTTTAGACAGCAATTTGCTCAGGTTACAAACCCTCCAATAGATTCCTTAAGAGAAGTGGGCGTAATGTCGCTTGAGACGTGTTTTGGTCCTGAGTTAAACATTTATGAAGAATCTCCAGCCCATGCAAGGAGGCTTGTTACAACATCTCCAGTCTTATCATATAAAAAACTTCAATCACTTTTAAATAATCCATATTTTAAAGTAAAAGAATTTGACTTAGTTTTTGATAGCGATACTTCACTTGAAGCTGCTTTAGATATTTTAAAAGCAGAAGTTATCTCAGCTGTGAAAAAAGGTAATTCTATTATTCACCTCATTGAAGAAATGCCAGATGAGAATTATTTATCAATTAATTCACTGCTTGCTGTTGGAGCCGTTCACCAAGAGCTTGTCTCTCTTGGTTTAAGGTCTGATGCAAATATAGTTATAACCTCATCCTCAGCTAGAGATACTCATCAGATTGCATGTTTGATAGGGTTTGGAGCCACTGCTGTTTATCCAACTCTTGCCTATCAAACGATTCTTGATTTATCCATGAGAAAGGAGCTGAAGGGCTCTGCACATGAAAATTGTGCTAGATATAGAAAAGGTATTAATAAAGGCTTATTAAAAATCATCTCAAAAATGGGGATATCAACAATTTCAAGCTATAGAGGTTCTCAGCTTTTTGAAATAGTCGGCCTTGGTGATGATATTGTGCAAAAATGTTTTACAAATACCACAAGCAGAATAAAAGGTAAGTCTTTTCATGATTTAGATACTGAACTCAGATCTTTGGATGAGTATGCAAGGTCAAATTTAGCAGACATCAATGTTGGAGGTCTTTTAAAGTATATCCATGGTGGCGAGTATCATGCTTATAATCCTGAAATTGTAAAAAAACTGCAAGAAGCTGTTTCTTCTGGATCAGAAGCTGTTTACAGAGAATATGCAGAGTTGGTTGATAACAGAGCTCCAGCAATGTTAAGAGACCTTCTTGTATTAAAAAAAATACAAAATCCACAAGATATAAAAGAAGTAGAGCCAGCTAAAAATATTCTAAAAAGATTTGATTCTGCCGGAATGAGTCTTGGTGCCTTATCTCCAAAAGCTCATGAAACTCTTGCAGAAGCAATGAACTACCTAGGGGCAAGGTCTAATTCTGGAGAAGGCGGAGAAGCAGTAGAGCGCTATGGCACTGAAAAAATGTCAAAGATTAAACAAATTGCCTCAGGTAGATTTGGCGTAACTCCTCACTATTTAGTCAATGCAGAAGTGCTTCAAATAAAAATAGCTCAAGGAGCTAAGCCTGGTGAGGGTGGCCAATTGCCAGGCGGAAAAGTAAATCAGCTAATTGCCAAGCTAAGATATTCAACACCTGGAGTGACCCTAATATCACCTCCGCCCCATCATGATATCTACTCAATAGAGGATTTAGCTCAATTGATATATGACTTAAAAGAAGTAAACCCTAAGGCTCTTGTTTCTGTGAAGCTAGTATCTGAGCCTGGAGTTGGAACTATAGCTTCAGGTGTTGCAAAGGCGTATGCTGATTTAATTACAATATCTGGTCATGACGGTGGCACTGGAGCAAGTCCATTAACTTCAATTAGATATGCAGGATCGCCTTGGGAGCTTGGTTTAGCAGAAGCACATCAAAGCTTAAGAGATAGTGGTTTGAGGCATAAAGTTAGGCTTCAAGCTGATGGAGGAATGAAAACAGGCTTGGATGTTATAAAAGCTGCAATATTAGGGGCAGAATCGTTTGGGTTTGGAACAGGGCCTATGATTGCAATGGGTTGCAAATATTTAAGGATATGTCACTTAAACAATTGCGCAACTGGAGTTGCGACACAAAGAGACGATTTAATAAAACATCATTTTGTTGGCGAGAAGCAAAAAGTAATAAATTATTTTGAGTTTATAGCCAATGATGTAAGAAATTATTTATCAATTCTAGGAGTTAAAACACTTGAAGATTTAATAGGGCAAACCCAATACCTGGAAAAATTAAATACACTTGACCCTCAGTATAAATCTATTGATCTTAGTGGACTACTTCATAAAGACAATGAAACAAGTGAATCTTTCTATTGTACGGAAAAACAAAATAAACCATGGGATAAGGGGCTACTTGCTAAAAAAATATTGAGTGATGTTAAGGGCAGTATTGATAATGATGAGTCTTTAACAGTTGCATACCATATTAAAAATACAGACAGATCAATAGGCGCAAGAGTTTCCGGCTATGTTGCAACTCAAAAAGGAGAGGCAGGTCTTTCCAGTCCTATTAGTATTAATTTTGATGGATCAGCAGGGCAAAGTTTTGGTTGTTGGAACGCAAATGGGGTTAATCTTACAATCAATGGCGACGCTAATGATTACGTTGGAAAAGGAATGAATGGCGGAAAAATAATCATTAAAAATGATAATAATTTTGCATTAAATGATAGCAATACCGTTCTAGCAGGCAACACTTGTCTTTATGGAGCTACCGGTGGAGAGTTATTTGTTGGTGGTCGTGTAGGTGAGAGGTTTGGTGTAAGAAACTCAGGTGCAAATGCAGTAATTGAAGGCTCGGGTGATCATTGTTGCGAATACATGACAGGCGGTCATATAACAGTCTTAGGTTCTGTTGGGGCTAATTTTGGAGCAGGCATGACGGGTGGTTTTGCTTACGTTTTAGATGAAGATCGAACATTCTTTGATAAGTGTAATAGAAGCATGGTTAACATTGAAAGAATAACAACTGAAGACATGCAGCCACACAGGAAGCATCTGAAAGAAATCATCGAGAAGCATTACGAAAATACTAAAAGTCCAAAATCAAAAAAAATATTTGAAGATTTTGACAGGTTTGAACCTCATTTTTGGCTTGTTTCGCCAGCGGCACTTAACATCCAAGATTTATTGAAAGCCACGAGATCTAACGCAGCTTAGTTTAATTTGAATGCTTTTGAAAAGTTTGAGGGATCGAACTTGTCGGTCTTATAACCAGTTAAGCCGCTATTTAATAAGATGAGATTCAATTTTCCGCCACTAACTTTCTTATCATTCATTAGGTAAGGCCTAAGCTCGGCATATCTAAACTTTTGGAAATTAGTATCAAGATTTAGTGAGTTAAGAATTTGATCCATTTCAATGTAATTAATTTTTTCAATCAACCCTTCTAAAAAAGAAATTCTAGCAATTATCTGCATCCCATATATTACAGCTTGACCATGGGGTATATTTTTATATCCACATTTTGCCTCAATAGCATGTCCAAATGTATGGCCTAAATTGAGAATTGCTCTTATGCCATTCTCCTTTTCATCCTCGGTGACTATCTTAGACTTAGTTTTTATTGATTCAACTATAAGATCTTCCATTACTTTTGGCTCTCTTTCAGTTACTTTTGATGCCTTATTTTTTAAGATACTTCTTATTTTTTTATTTCCTAAATAGCTATATTTGAAAATTTCACCTAACCCAGAATTAAACTCATCATTGGTTAGAGTTTCTAAGAATGAAGTGCTAACGAGCACTAATTTTGGATTATAAAATGCACCTACCAAATTCTTCCCTTGTTCAATATTAATTGCTGTTTTACCACCAACTGAAGAATCAACTTGAGCTAAAAGGCTTGTTGGTATTTGAATAAAACCAATACCTCTTAAATAAGTTGAGGCACTAAACCCTGTTATGTCTCCAACCATTCCTCCACCAAGAGCAATAAGGAGATCGGATCTATCAAATTTTTGTGTAGCAAGCTTCTCTACAATTTTTACATATTCTGTAAATGATTTAGATGTTTCACCCTTTGGTATTTTATGAACGTAAATCTTGATGTCTTCACTAAGCTTATCTTTTAGGTTTTTAAGATAGGACTTTGGTATGCCATCATCTGTAATGATAAGAACTTTCTTTGAAGATCTGGTAACCGCTTTAAGGTTGGATTTGGTGAGTGAGTTTGAAGATACAATAACTTTATAACTAGTACTGCCTTCGCCAACATGTATGATTTTAGCCATAATTTTTAACGAGCTTTATGATCTCTGAGGCCACTTCTTGGCTGGAAAGGTTCTCAGTGTTAACAACGTAATCTGCTACCTCCTCATAAAGAGAAACTCTTTCATCATGTAGCTTCTCAAGAATCTTTCCAGGATCACCATCTTTTAAAAGTGGTCTATCTTTATCTTTAGAAGTTCTTTCTAGTTGGACATTAATTGGGGTAGCTAAATAGAATACAGTACCTCTTGATGACAAGGTATCCCTATTTGAATCTGAGAGAATAATTCCACCACCGGTAGACAAAACTATTGAGTTAAGCTCAGCGAGTTCACCAAGAATACCACTTTCTCTTTTACGAAAACCTTCTTCACCCTCAAGATCAAAAATCCAATCAATGGAGGCTCCTGTTCTTGATTCAATTTCAGCATCTGTATCATAAAAAGTGAGAAATAATTCACTAGATATAATCTTGCCTACTGTTGATTTTCCAGATCCCATTGGACCAACTATAAAAATATTCATGATTGATTTTTGTTAAATGTAACTAATTTTAGCATCTAACTATCTAAAATAGATTTTTTTAGTGCTTAAAAGTTGTATTCTAGGTATCTGGAATACAATCGCTTTATGGTTAAATTAATTAAAATAATTTTTTATGCTTCATTATTAGCATGCGTCATCGCAATGTCTAGTGTGATAGCTGCTTATTTTTATCTCAAACCTAATTTACCCGAAATTTCTCTGGTCAATGAATCTCAGCTTCAACTCCCTCTAAAAATTTATACCCAAGATAAGGTGCTGATCGGAGAGTATGGAGAAATAAAAAGAAGACCAGTTGTATTCAATGAAATTCCCAATGATTTAAAAAATGCATTTTTAGCTGCAGAAGATGATAGGTTTTTTGAACATCAAGGAATAAGTTATACAGGAATTATTAGATCTTTTATCAGATGTATTGGCCCTAATGGGTGTCTTGGAGGAGGTGGAACCATATCAATGCAAGTGGTAAGGGGTTATGTATTAACAAGAGATCAAACGATAGTAAGGAAACTAAAAGAAATATATCTTGCTTATGAGCTTGAGGGAAGGGCGTCAAAAGAAGAGATATTTGAGCTATATGTTAATAGAATTTTTTTAGGCAACCGCTCCTATGGAATTCAAGCCGCATCAAATACTTACTTTAATAAGTCTGTTGATCAATTGACCTTATCAGAATCTGCAACAATAGCTGCTCTAGCTCAACTTCCTTCAGTCATAAACCCAATTAAATCTCCACTTAGGACAAAACAAAGACGAAATTGGATTTTATCGAGGATGCTTAAACTCAATTTAATTTCTAAAAGCCAATATACTGAAGCTATAAATGATGAAGTTAAAGTTGTAAAAAACATAGATTTATATGAAGTAGATGCAAAGTATTTAGCCGAGCTTACAAGACAAGAGATCATTAAGAGGTTTGGTCTAAAAGCCTACAAGGAAGGATGGAATGTATACACAACTATTAATTCTTCTTATCAAACAGCAGCTAATAAAAGTATCCAAAAACATCTTGCTGATTATGATAAACGCCATGGTTGGAGGCTAGCAGATAATTATAAAAATATTTTTGATAACCAACAGATTGAATTTCTATCAAAAGGTTCCTCAGACTTCTTAAGAGAAGATATGGAGCAAGCATCATCTTTTAACAGTAACAGTAATGTTATTGGAAGTAGGGTTAGCGATATATTCTCATCTTATCCGTACTATGAATCTCATGCTAAGGGAATAGTAGCTGGAATATCAGATAATGAACTACTTTTTATTGACGAAAACTTAGATATCCAAACCATCAATTGGTCTTCGCGTTATAACTGGGCTAGAAAACAAATTGACATCAATACAAGAGACAGGCTTCCAAATGGTTTTAATGATTTTTTAAATTTTGGTGATTTTATTTATTTGATCAAAGCTGGTGATTTATTATTTCTAGATCAATTGCCAATAGCTGAATCTGCTTTAATATCTGCAAACCCAAATACTGGAGCAATAAGAGCTTATGTTGGAGGTTCAAATTTTAATAAGAGTAACTTTGATAGAGTGCGACTTTCTTATCCCCAATCTGGCTCTAGTTTCAAGCCTTTCATATATGCATCAGCATTATCTAATGAATACAATCTCTCATCATTAATAAACGATGCCCCGATTGCCTTTAAAGATGATAACCTCGAGAGCGTTTGGAGGCCTCAGAATTACACAGGTAAATTTTATGGCTTAACTCCTCTGCGAAGTGCTTTGATTAGGTCAATAAATATTGTTTCTATTAAATTATTAAGAGAGGTAGGGATTCAAACTTCAAGCGATACTATAGAAAACTTTGGGTTTGAAAGAGAAAGGCTGCCAAAAGACTTATCCCTGGCACTTGGCTCTGGTAACTTCTCTCCTGCTGAGATGGTTAGGGCTTTTGGTGTTATTGCGAGCGAGGGATATATCACAGATCCATATTACATTGACAAAATTGAAGACAGGTTTGGTAATATAATTTTTTCATCGCAGCAAACCTCTCAAGAAAGTAAAGATCTAATAGCTTTCCCATGGCTAAATACATTAGAAATGGATATTAAAAAACCATACTACTTAGTAAAGCCCATAAATAGATCAGAAAAAGTTATTGATGAAAGAGTTGCTTATTTAATAAAAGACACTCTTAAAGATTTTATGAAGAATGGAACAGCAGGGCGAAAGTCAGCATTTTTAAATCGAGATGATATTGGTGGCAAAACAGGAACTACCAATGATGCAATAAGCACTTGGTTCTCAGGCTTTCATGACGACTTAGTTACAACGGTTTGGGTGGGAACTGATGACTTCACATCCCTTGGAGAAAATGAGTACGGATCAACAATTTCTATGCCTATATGGCTAGATTATATGTCTGTAGCATTGGATGATTTGCAGATAAAACCAATAACAATCCCCTCAAACTTGAGTTATGTAAAAGTAAATAAGGCAACTGGAAAGGTTGATAAATCTCAAGAAGCAAAAAACACATATTTTGAGCTATTTTTAGATGAAAATATTAAAGACTAGGATTTAAATAGATTCACTGACAAAAGCTCCCAGGCATTATCAATATAGTTGCTTGGAGAATCTTTAAACTTTGATCTAATATATCTTGAAACATTTCCTTCTAAGTAAGTTGTAATTAATTGAGCTGATATGCCTGGTTGAGATATCAGCGCATCAATATCTTCTGCAAGAATTTGTTTAATAGTTAATTCAAATCTTTCGTAAAATTGATTTACGGAGTCAGAAACATTTTTCTCAGATGGAGACAACGCTTCCCTCGAAAGAAGCCTTGCAAAACCTTTATTTTTTTCAACAAAAAGCATAAAAAATTTAAATATATTCATTACTTTGTCTTTTGAACTTAAATCAGATTTTTTCAATTCAGAGCTCTTTAAAAATATAGCCTCATCACAATATGAAAAAAGCTCTGCATATATAGATCTCTTGCTTGGAAAATGTCTGTATAGAGCCGCTTCAGTAATATTAGATTTTTTAGCCAAAAGAGCTGTAGTGATTTTTGTAGAAGAGGCCTCCTCAAGAAGCCCTGCTAATGATTGCAAAATAATGTTTTTGCGGTTTTTATCCATGCTAGGTTAAATTTATAACAATATTAGGAGAAATGCGAGAAAGCTCAGAAAGAAATTCGCTTTGTATATTATTCATATCTTCAATAGTATTTCCTTCAAATCTTAATACTAGCTTGGGTGATGTATTAGATGCCCTTAATAAACCCCAACCATTTTTATAATTTACTCTTAGTCCATCAATAGTATTTTTTTCACCCTCAAGCTCATTTTCTGCTATAAATTTTTCAATAATTTGGAATTTATTCTCGTCAGTAACATTAATATTTAACTCAGGAGTTGAAAATGATTTTGGATAAGTCTTCATAATATCCGATATGTTTTTGTTTTCCTTGTGTTCTGATAAAGCTTCAATAATTCTTGCACCTGAGTATGGGCCGTCATCAAAGCCATACCATTTGTCATTAAAAAAAATATGCCCACTCATCTCACCACCAAGCAGGGCATTATTTTCTTTAATTGTTCTTTTAATATGAAAATGTCCTGTTGGAGCCATTAGAGGTACCCCATGGTTTTTAGTAATTAATTCCGCAAGATGATTGGAGCATTTAACGTCAAAAACTATTGCTCCAGATTGTTTAGACAAAATATTTTCAGATAACATCATCATATATTTATCTGGAAATATATTTTCTCCAGTATTTGTTATTAACCCAACTCTATCTCCATCACCATCAAAAGCAAGGCCAAGATCTGCCTCATTGCTAATGACACTATCAATTAAATCTTGAAGGTTCTCTAGCTTACTTGGATCAGGGTGGTGATTGGGAAAATTCCCATCAACCTCAGTAAATAGCTCTACTACCTCACATCCAACTCTCTTAAAAAGATCAGGTGCAACACATCCCGCAGCTCCATTACCACAATCTATAACAACTTTATAATTTGAGGGATTTTTGATGGAGATTGAATTAATAACCTCTTCTAAGTATTTTTCTTTGATATCTTTAGTTTTAAGCTCTCCTTTTGATGTAGATTTACTCTCCATGCTCTCAATCAAAGAAAGTATCTCTATTCCCGAAACAGGACGATCATTCACTACCATTTTAAGACCATTATGGTTTTTAGGATTATGGCTTCCAGTTATAATAATCCCACTTTTCGTTTTGTTTGTCTTGGCTTCAAAATAAAGCATGGGGCTTGTTACCATTCCAATATTAGTAACATTTATCCCTGAATCTATTAGGCTATCACAAAAAGATGAAAGCAGAGATTCACCTGAAAGCCTACCATCTCGTCCGACCGATATAGATTCAATATTTTCTTTTTTACATTTAACAGCAATTGCTTTGGCAATTTTACTAATGGTAAATTCATTTAATTGCTCAGGATATATACCCCTAATATCATTCTCTCTGAAAATTGATTTGTTAACTTCCATTTTTTCTTTTTTTATATGCGGTTGTTTGTCATAATATCAGCGTAAATTATAACCCTGTGCATATGTTTAACAATACTGAATCTAAATCAATCTGGAATAACGGAAAATTTGTTAAGTGGGATGATAGCTTGGTGCATCTTATGTCACATACTCTTAATTATGGCACTGGAGCATTTGAGGGAGTCAGGGCCTATAAGACAGATAAAGGCCCTGCAATATTCCGATTACAGGATCATACTAATAGGCTGTATGGCACAGCAAAAAAAATAGATATAGATATTCCTTTTACCAAGGACATTTTAAATAAAGTTCAAAAAGACATTTTTCTTAAAAATAATCTTGACGAAGGTTACATAAGGCCAATCGTTTATTTAGGAGCAGAATCTTTGGGTATAAGGGCTTTTGATTTATCAGTAAATGTTGCAGTTGCAGCATGGGAGTGGCCTTCATACATGGATCCAGAGGCAAAAGAGAATGGAATTTCAATTATAAAATCTTCTCATGAGCAATACTCAAACCCACTTCATTCAGGAAATAAAATTATTGGCACTTATATCAATTCCACTATGGCACTTCATGAGGCAATTAAAAAAGGCGCAGATGAAGCTCTGCTTATGGACAAAGATGGATATATCTCTGAGGGCAGTGGAGAAAATATCTTTATGGTTAAGGATAATAAGATTTTTACACCAACAACTAACCACTGCTTAAACGGAATTACTAGGCAGTCTGTTATTACAATCGCTTCTGATGAAGGTTTTGAAGTTATTGAAAAAAATCTTATATATGAAGATTTAGTTAATTGTGATGAAGCTTTCTTTACGGGAACCGCTGTGGAGATAACACCTATAACAAAACTAGATAATCAATTCATAGGGCCAGGTAAAAGAGGCGAGGTTACTGAAAAACTTCAATCTATCTATGCAAGTGCCATTTCTGGTCAATCTGATAAATATAGCTCTTGGTTGACATATGTAAGTCCTGAAGTTTGTGACTAAATTAAAAATAGGCATATTAAGTTATCGATCTGCTCCTTTTGGCGGAGGTCAGGGTATCTATGTAAGGGATATTTCGAAAGCCCTCGCATCATTAGGACACTCTGTAGACGTAATTTCTGGGGAGCCTTATCCAGAGCTTTGCTCTAATGTTAAGCTCATTAAGCTTCCTGGAATGAATCTTTTTGAAACATTCAGTTTTAGAGATAGGTTAAAAAAATTTATTAAAAGCCCCAAAAGTATTTCAAATATTCAAGAGTTTGTCTCAACTTTATTTGGAGGATTTCCTGAAATGCGCTCATTTGGGAAGAGGGCAGATAGTTATCTCCAGTTAAACAGTCAGTACGATATTATTATTGATAATCAATCTCTCAGCTTTGGGATGTTGGCAATTCAGCAAAGACTTCCTTTTATAGAGATTATCCATCACCCAATAACAATGGATTTAAAGCATGATCTAGAAACAAATGGAAAAATTTTGTACTGGCTTTCAAGAAAAAGATGGTATTCATTCTTACGCATGCAAAAAAAAGTAGCACCTAAAATTAATAACATTATAACTGTTTCGAAGAGCTCGAAGAGAGATATAGTGAATGACTTTAAATGCAATGATGTAAATATTTCCGTTGTGCATAATGGACTGGATACAAATATATTCAAACCGCATGAGGACATTAAACGACACAAATATAGGTTAATAACAACCGCTAGCGCAGATGTTCCGCTCAAAGGTTTGGATTTTACACTTCAGGCAATTGCAGAGCTAAACCACAATATCGATATTGAGTTAACTGTTATCGGAAAAATGAAAGAAGGTGGCCATACATCAAGACTTATTAAAAAGTTAAATTTAAATAAAGTAGTAAATTTTAAAACTAACTTAACCAAGGAAGAAATATCTATAGAATATGCAAAAAGCTCAGTAGCTATTGTTAGCTCTTTATATGAGGGTTTTGGCTATCCAGTTATTGAGGCAATGAGCTGTGCAACCCCCTTGATTGCTGCAAGAACTTCTTCCATTCCGGAGCTTGTCGGGGATCATGCAACTTTAATAGAATCTCGAAGCAGCACAGCTCTTTCAGGAGCCATAAAAGATGTATTTAACAATTATGATGAATACAAAACTAAAGCCTATGAAGGAAGACGCCATGTAATTCGCCATTTTAATTGGAATAAGATTTCAAAAGAATATGAAGACATAATAGTTAATAACATAAAAAAATTTAACAATGCTGACATTCAACTTTAATAAAATCACCTTGCCCAAAGAGAACAGCACTATGCTTGATATTGGCTGTGGTGAGGGACGGCATGTTTTTGGAGTAATGCAAAATTTTAAAAATACCTTATGCATTGGTTTAGATATGGATGATCCATCGCTCGCTAAAGCCCGAGAAGGTTACGAGTTTTTTAAATCTATATCAAGCCAAGGTGCCAGTTTCATAAAAGGATCTGCATACTCATTACCCATTCCATCAAACACTCTTGATCTTGTGGTTTGCTCAGAAGTTCTAGAACACCTTGATGATTACAATCTTGCTTTAGAAGAAATTCATAGAGTTTTGAAGCCTGGAGGCAAGTTTCTTGCTAGCGTCCCATCCTATTGGCCTGAAAAAATTTGCTGGATGATATCGAATGAATATCAAAATATGCCAGGGGGCCATGTAAGAATATTTAAGAAAAAAGGAATCATTGATGATGTGCAAAAAAATGGATTTACCTTTCAAACATCTGAAAGATTCCACTCTATCCATAGTCCTTACTGGTGGCTTAGATGCTTATTTTGGAATAATCAAGATAATAATATTTTAATTAGAATTTATAAGAAAATTTTAGAAAAACATATTCTTCAAAATCCTTTTTATATTGATTTAGTGGATAAAGCCTTAAACCCTATTCTTGGAAAAAGCCTAGCTTTATATTTCGAAAAAAAAGCATGAAACACTTCCCAGAAAAAAAATTGCATGATATTGATGCTTTGGGTGACAAATCAATTTTCAATAATATTGGGAATTATGTACTTCAAGCACAGAATAACAATGGAACTATTCCATCAAATGCAGATGGATCATTTGATCCATGGGATTTTATAGAGTCAATTACAGCTATTAATTTTATAGGTGATATTGGTAATGCAGAAAAAGCTTTCTTGTGGTTAAAAGAAAATCAAAATGATGATGGGAGCTGGTATGCAAAATACTCAAGTCATGGGGATATTCTTGAAAAAAATAAACCTACTCATTTCTCACCCTATATTTCTATTGGACTCTTGCATTACTATAAGATTTTTTCAAATAAAGAATTCTTAAAAAACTTATGGCCGACTGTCGAAAAAGCATTAAATTTTAGCTTATCACTGCAAAATAAAAATGGAACTATACCTTGGTCTGTAGACCAAAGTGGGAATATTGAAAGTGATTATTTATTAACTGGATCTAGCTCTATCCTTAAAGGAATTGAATGCGCAATGGCAATAGGAAAAATTCTTGGGTTTGGCGTTCAAGACAAATGGAAACATTCATATGAATCTTTATCAATAGCTATAAAAAACCCATCTGGCTTATTTGATCTCCAAAAAGACCGATCAAATTTTTCAATGGATTCTTATTATCCAATCCTTTCTGGTTGCCTATCCAATGTTGAGATAGATAAATATATCATCCATACTCTAAATAATTTTTATGAAGAAGGTCTGGGCATAAGATGTGTTCGAGAAGAGCCATGGGTAACAGTCGCTGAAACGAATGAGTTTATTATTGCGCTTGTCATGGCAAATAATAAAAAACTAGCTAAAAAAATTCTTAATGAGTCTTTAAGAATGTCTGATGACAATAATATTCCATATATGGGATGGCAGCATGTTCAAAATATTTTTTGGCCAGATGAGAAGCCTACATGGACGTCGGCTGCAGTTCTGCTTGCAGCAGATGCTATATTTGAGTTCACTAAAGGATCTGATCTCTTTTTAAAAAATCAACTAGACCTTTATTAAACATACTATTGTGTCTACTCTTTCATGTTCCATGAAACCATTTCGCAAAGCTTTTTTATATATTTCATATGGGGCTTGCCCACCTTTTTCAGGATCTTCATAGATATCGTGAATAACCAAAGCTCCTCCTTTTATGACATGTTTCGCCCATGAATTATAGTCACTTAAGGCAGATTCCATTGAGTGCCCTCCATCAATAAAAACAAGCCCAGCAGATGTATTCCATGACTTTGAAGCTATTAAAGACGAGGCAACAATAGGCACTATATTTTCTAAATTATAATGTTTGATATTTTTTAGAAACAAAGGGAATGTATTAACTATACTATTTGTTTGATCATATACTTCATTATCAAAATACTCCTCTTTCAATTGATGTTCTTCCGAGCCACCATGATGATCAATTGTATAAACCACCTCATCGGCCTCAATCGCGCCATGGGCAAGATAGATAGTTGATTTACCACAGTATGTTCCTATTTCAATAACAGGGCCCTTATGGCAAAACTTATTAGCCCATTTGTATAAAGCTTCTCCCTCATGACTTGGCATAAAGCCTTTTATGTTTTCAATATTTTTAATAATCATTTATAAAAATTTTCCTTGCCAAGCGTTGATTTAAATCTTCTATGCTGCCATAAATACTCTGAAGGGTGCTTTCTTATTGATTTTTCAATAATTCTATTCAAATCAGAAGACATGTTAAATGAAGAGCTCATATCAAGATCTAACTTTTTAAGATCGATTATATACTGACCATTTTTTATGTAGCTATCTAAATAATATGTTTTACAGTCAGTCTTTTTTATTATTTTGTAAGGAGCACTTAATGTTGCAGCTGGCTGACCAAAGAACTCAATAATTTCTGCACCCTGCAAACCATAATCTTGATCAGTCGCGTATAAAACAGTTTTTCCAGATTTGAGCCATTTTATAAATTTAAAAGGGTTATTTTTATCACATAGATCTTTAACTCCTTTCAATCTTCCATCTTTTTGAACTTTATCAAAAAAGTCAGAGTTATGATTTCTTTCAACTCCGTAAATATCAATACACATACCTAGAAGCCTTGCATCAAGCTCTAAGTGAAGAGAGTGCTTAAAGAAAAGCAGAACACCTCGGCCATCCTCCTGATTTTTTTTTAATTCAGTCAATCCATTAATACAATAATTAATCTCTTTATTAATTCGAGCATTACTCCAAAACCAAGCCACCCCTGTATCAAACATAACTGAGCCGGATTGGGCAATATTCTTTTCTATTAATTGTTGTTTTTTATGTTCTTCTAAATCTTTGAAGCATAGTTCTATATTTTTCTTACTAATAACACTTCTTTTTTTCAAAAATATACCAAGCATTAGGCTAATAGGATAACTAAGCATATTTTGGTATTTTCTTGGAATAGAAATAGACAGTTTCCAAAAAATTATTAGAAGTGATAAAAAATTATTTTTCATATAGATTTAGAATGTATTATTACATTAATGTATGCAATGGTTGATTATATGAGACTACTTTTTTATAACCTATTAATTCTTATTTTCTTGCCTTTTATGCTTGCTCGAATATTATTTAAAAGCACAAATGATAGGGACTATAGGCTAAATTTAACTCAAAGACTTGGCTGCTTGTCCTACGATGGTCCAGAAGGCCTTATTTGGTTTCATGCGGTGAGTCTTGGTGAGGTTATTTCTTCTGAAAAGCTTGTGCGAGAACTCCTGGAACATTCAAAAATCTTCTTAACTGTCTCAACTCCAACAGGGCTCAGGCAGGCTAAAAAAATCTATGGCACAAGTGTTGAAATAGCATATGCTCCGTGGGATTTTAACTTATTTATAAAAAGCTATTTTAATAAAATAAAACCATCAGCATTTGTTATTTTTGAAACAGAAATTTGGCCATCAATGATAAATACTGCTTACCAAAATAATATTCCTGTTTTTCTCTGCAATGGAAGAATGTCTAATAATTCTTTCAAGAGATACGCTCGTTTCAAAAACATTACTTCAGATACGCTTAAGAAAATAAATAGAATATTTGTTCAAAGCAAAGTGCAAGCTACTCGTTTCATTAACTTAGGTGCCGATGCTAGTAAAACAGAGGTTGTAGGATCTGTTAAATTTGATTTTCAAGACAATATTCTTAATTCTAATAATAATGCGAACAATGAAAAAATTGTTCTTTTTGCAAGCACTCACTCTGGAGAGGACGAAATCCTAATAGATGCATTTATTAATTTAAAACAGGAGATACCTAATGCAAGACTGGTAATCGTTCCACGGCATCCAGAAAGAGCAAATTCTATATCTTCGATGTTGAATAAAAAAAATATTTCTAACTCTTTGAGCTATAACAGTTTACTCAATTTCAATTCAGAATCAGCAATTGTAATTGCGTCAATTGGGCTGTTAAGCTCTCTATACTCTCAGGCTAGCGTGGCTTTTGTTGGAGGAAGTCTGCTTGGAAGCTCGGGGGGGCACAATATAATAGAGCCAGCTGCCGCTGGATGCCCTTTTGTTGTAGGCCCATATATGTATAACTTTGAGGACATTTTAGAGGAATTTTTAAATGCAGCTGCTTGTATTCAGATAGCAGAATACAAAGAAATAGAACAATCATTGAAAACAATATTGACTGATAAAGATCAGCATGAAAAAATAAATGCATTAGCTTTAGTTAGGCAAAACAAAGGTTCCTCAAAGCTGCAGGCAGGTAAAATATTACAATCATTAAATAATTAGGAGCATATCTTGAAATTAGTCACAGCAATTATCAAACCATTTAAGGTTGAGGAAGTAAGGGCATCATTAGAAAAAATTGGGGTTTCGGGAATGACAATGACAGAAGTTAAGGGTTTTGGAAGACAAAAAGGGCATACAGAGCTCTATAGAGGAGCTGAATACACAATAGATTTCCTTCCTAAAATTAAGTTAGAAATAGCAATTTCTGATGATATGGTTGAATCTGTAAAGGAGTCGATTATCGAAGCAGCAGCATCTGGTAAAATTGGTGATGGAAAAATCTTCATTTCTCCAATTGAAGAGGTTGTTAGGATCAGAACAGGTGAAACAGACGAAGAAGCTCTCTAGATACTATTAACAAAATACCAAAAAATAAAATTATATTTCTATTAGGCCCGACTGCC
>JAQWXQ010000064.1 GCA_029254395.1 SAR86 cluster bacterium
AATACATCTGTCATACTGGAGTTAACTCCACCCTCATCGGCAATATTAAGTAGCATGAAGTCAATGCCAGTATTTTTGCCAACAAAATCAATGCTGGTTGTAAGATTGAATAAGTTATATGCCTTTATAGAATCTACTGCTGGATTGTTTGAAACTCGTTGCTCAAACTCCCCTCTTCTTACGTATTGAAAAGAAGTAGTAAGTTCATTGCCTGATTCTAATTCAGTTTCATAAGTCAAATTGATGTCTGCTGTAAACTCAGGGCTTTTTGCTAGTTTATTACCCTTAACATCTTCTCTAAGATCATATCTTAAGTCTTCTTGACCAAAGAAATATTGATAAGCATCGACATTATCTAGAACTTCATAACTTGATGTTACCTCTGAATCTAAAAATGCTAAATTCATGTCCATGGTTAGAGAATCTGAGAATAATGCTGTTAGCTCAATTTCAAGACCTGACATTTCAGATTGAGGAATGTTAGCAACACCCCCTCTGTATGGGTCTGGATCTGTTGCTTGAAACTGTAAGTTTTCGTAATCATATGTAAATAAGGCTATATTAGCTCTAGCTCTTCCTTCTAAAAGATCTGTTTTAAGCCCAACTTCAATTGCTTTAATACTTTCACTCTCATAAGTTGGGAAAACCATAGCTGGAGCTACTGGTCTTTCTGCAACAACATCTTCTGCTTCTGTAAAACCAAATGTTAAATTACTTCCTCCAGGCTTGAAGCCTCTAGAAAAAGAAATATATGCCATAGCATCATTAGAGATATCAAATTCTCCCACAACCTTTCCAGTCATTTTGTCTGAAGACCCTTTAGCTTGGAAAGTTTCAACATTAAAGAAATTGGTTACATCAGTCTTAAAAGTATCTTCTGAGTATCTTAAACCCGATACGAGTCTGAGATCTTCACTAAAACTATATGTTGTTTGTGCATATATTGAATAAGATTCTCTACTTGGAAAAGCATCTGTAACAAAGTCCCATTCAGCGTCAAATACAGCAAACCTTCCCGGAATACCATAGTCATGATCATAACAAGAGCTAGGGATAGCTAAAGGACTTGAGCACTCATAAGTGATTTGCCCATCATTATTATTATCTCTGTATCCTCTTATATGATTTTCTATATCATGCTTCATATAGAACGCCCCAACTGTCCAATCAAGTGCTCCTAAAATTGGTTCATTTGAAACTAAATTTACTTCAAGTGTTTTTGTTTCAACAAGTGATGTTTCTGGAGTAAATTCCGCTCTTTGGTATGTTGCACCATCACCTAGACCTGGAATTACTCTTACCAAATCTCCAAAATTATGCCTATCATTGTCTCTTGTTACAGAAATATCATCGTCTTGAATACTCGCCATAACTTTTAGATTTGCAAAACCTAGATCATTTTCATATACAGCACCTAGAACTAAAGATGTTAGCTCATGATTAGATATTGTATCTTGTGATAACTTTCTAGCCTTGCCAGATGTATCATCAATGCCTCTTATTGCAGAACCATTTCTGTCTACTTCAAAATATTGACCAAAAACTCTTAGCGAAGATATGTCTGTTAGTTCTAAGAACCAATCAGTTCTGATGCTAATATTATTTGCATCATCAAGATCTTGCCCAGTAACTAAATTTTCAGTAAAACCATCTCTTTTGGTTGCCGAAAAAGAAAAACGCGTCGCTAATTTATCACTCAAAGGAATATTGCTTGCTGATCTAAATTTTGTAAGACCATAATCACCTAGATTTATATCGGATTTATTTGCATAACCTTCAGTAGATGGCTTTTTACTAATGACGTTTATTGCACCGCCAGTAGAGTTCTGCCCAAAAAGGGTTCCCTGTGGGCCTCTTAAAACTTCAATTCGCTCTACGTCAATAAAATCAGTTTGTAATGAAAAAGGTGAGGCTATAAATATTCCATCCATATGAAAGGCAACTGAAGGAGCTGCAATGGCATTTTGATTTGTTTCATTTCCAACACCTCGGATAGATATGACTGTTTTGTACCCTTCGTTCTTTGCAACAGTAACCCCAGGCACAATTGCACTAATATCTACAAAAGAGTTAATATTTTTTGAATCAAGATCGTCCTCGGTAATGGCTGTAACTGATTGAGATATATCTTGAACGCTTTCGCTTCTTTTTTCTGCAGTAACAATCACATCCTCAATAACTGAAGCCTGCGCTAATGAAGAAAGGCAGAATGTTATAGAAAAGATTGATGATATAAAGAATTTTTCGATGTAAAGAGATGTTTTCATTGGTTTCCCCGTAAATAATATTGTTATAAAAATTCGAAGCCGAGATTTTATCACAGCTATATCAATAATCATGCAATCTATGTGCCAAAAAAAGATAAATTCTTTGTTTTAAATAGTTAATTAGTTTAAATTGTAAATTAATTAATTCACTGTACTTCTATGAAACTAATTTTAGAAAGAATTTTTGACCTCAAATCTAATCATACAAATATAAAACAAGAGTTTATAGCTGGTTTTACAACGTTTGTTACTATGGCCTATATTATTTTTGTTAACCCGCAGATGATGTCAGCAAGTGGCATGGACCATGGAGCAAGCTTTGTTGGAACATGTATTGCCGCTGCATTGGCATGTTTTGTTATGGGCTTTTACTCAAACTGGCCAGTAGCGCTTGCACCAGGAATGGGCCTTAATGCATTCTTTACTTACACCGTTGTAGGTGAAATGGGTTATCCATGGGAAGTTGCGCTAGGAGCAGTATTTTTAGCTGGAATATTATTTGTAATAATGAGTGTAACGCCTCTTAGAAGATGGATGCTGGATAGCATTCCTTTAAACCTTAGAATTGCGATGGGTTCTGGAGTTGGTCTTTTTATAGGTTTTATAGGGTTGAAAAGTGGGGGAATTATTGTTGCAAATGAAGCAACATTTGTGAGCTTGGGTAATTTTCTGCAAATTGAAACTTTTTTATCCGCATTTGGGTTTTTACTCATATCTGTTTTAGCGACTAGAAAAATTTCTGGAGCAATTATTATTGGCGTTCTTGTTATAACAGTCCTTGGTCTTTTATTAAATATTGTTCAATTTCAAGGTTTAATTTCATACCCTCCAAGCATTGCCCCAATTTTTCTTAAACTAGATATTTTAGGCGCCTTAGACCTAGCAATGATTAGTGTAATAATTTCATTTTTATTTGTTAACCTTTTCGATACAGCAGGCACACTTTTGGGTGTTGCGCATAGAGCAAAATTGGTCGATGAAACAGGTAATATTAGTAACTTTGATAAAGCATTGAAAGCAGATAGCAGCTCAAGTGTCGCTGGCTCATTTTTTGGCTGTGCACCTGTAACAAGCTATGTTGAGAGTTCAGCTGGAGTTGAGGCAGGTGGAAGAACGGGTTTAACTGCAGTTGTTGTTGGTTTTTTATTTTTAGTCGCTATCTTTTTCTCCCCATTGGCTGCAATAGTTCCGGCTTATGCTACATCTGGGGCTTTGCTATATGTAGCAATTTTGATGTTGAGTAGCATGGAAAAATTAGACTGGACAGACACAACAGAGTTATTACCAGCATTAATAATGATAATAATGATTCCGCTCACTTTCTCTATTGCTAATGGGATTGCTTTGGGTTTTATTTCTTATGTTGTAATGAAGTTATTTGTTGGAGATGTAAAAAAAATCTCATCAGGTGCTTGGTTTTTAGCTATCATCTTCATGGCTAAGTTTATATTCCTACCCTAATAATTTTTTTTATTTTACAAAATACTTTTCAGATAAGCTTTCCATGCAACCTGTTGAAGAAAAACTCTATCTTGATCAGACACTCTATCTAGATAATTATAATTAAGTCCTTCTGGTGATGTTTCGGTGATAACAGCAAAAACTGTAGCTGCTCCTAAATAAGTTCCAAGCATCCCTGGGTGTGTTCCATCAGGATGATGAAGCTCTATACTAGGATTTTCTTTGTAAGCTATCTCATAAGCCTCACCAACAGGAATAACTAATGAATTGCTTGAATCTGCTGCCTCATAATACGTTTTAGCTATTCTATCTATTAAATTTTCTTTATATCTTCTATCAACTTTTGTATAAGCATGAGTCATGTAGAGTGCGGTTTTTATTCCTTGCGCTTGAGCTTTGGTACTAAAAGATTTAGCAGTATCTGCAAATATTTTTCTAGATTTTGAGGTCATTACCTCTCCGCTGCCGCCTTGCATTATCAAGAGATCAATTTGCTCATCTAGCTGAAGATTTTTAGGATTTAATAAGTGATCTATATTGTGATTATTAAGCCTAGATCCTCCAATAGTTGCTGATTTTGTTTTAATGTCATCGTTACCATAGTGCTCAATAAGCATCCTCTTAACATGGTTATGAATACTGTCGTTATAATAAAGGTAACTATTACCAACAAATAAAATTCTTTTTGGGTAGCTTTCGGCTACTGATATAGTTGAAAAAACTATAAGGAATATAAAAAATACTAATCTAGATTTTCTCTCTAACACTTTAATTATCTGACTCCATCTGTAAATTTCTTGTTTCTGCAGCCTTCCAGTCGCGTGGAAGAATTCTTGAGACCACTAAAAAGCTTATTAAAGCCGGTATGAAAACGAGATGGGTAACTGTCATAGCCATTCGCATTGCCTCTAATTCATTATAGTCAGATTTAAAAACATCGATCAGCCAACCTGCAAAAGTTGGGCCTCCCCCAAGAGCAACCATATTTAAGATAAAAAAGAATAATGCTGTTGACATAGCTCTCATATTTATTGGAGCAAGTGTTTGAGCAATAGCAAAACTTGGCCCGAGGTATATTCCAATAAATAATAAATAGACTGTGGAGAGTATTAAATTTGCTTCAACTGACTGAACCCAGTAGCTCCATATTCCCAAAGGTAAACATACAGTCATAGCTATAGCTGGAAGCCATCCATATGCCCTAATAGTTTTAGCGCCCCATTTATCAGCAAGCTTGGCACCAAAAAAAGCACCACCTGCATAGGTTGTTCCGTTCATAATTCCTAGCAAAATTACCATTGTTTTAAAGTCAAAAGATGGGTCTAGAGCAATAAGAAATTTAGTTTGAAACGCAGAAGAAGCATATGAAACGAAAGAGCCAAAGGCTATACCAAAACACATAGCCCACCAAGCAGGTATTTTTAATAAGGATTTAAGAGACTCAACAAAAGGGAGTTTTTTAACTACAGTTCCTCCATCTAACTCCTGAGCACCTCTTACTGGCTCTCTTAATGTTAATTTTACAACCCCAGCCAGAACTATTCCGGTAATACCTAGAAAAATAAATATCCTTCTCCAGTCAACATCTCCGCCAGAGCCCATTAAAGATGCTGTTGCGAAATAAGCGGCCATTATTCCAAATGGAATACCCATAGCATAAAACCCAAGAGCTCCTGCTCTTTCTTCTTTTGGGTACATATCTGAAATAATTGAATGGGATGGAGGGCTGCCCCCAGCCTCACCAATTCCAACACCCATTCTTGCCATTCCTATCTGCCAAAAATTAGATGCCATTCCTGTCAAAGCAGTAAAACCACTCCATGTTGCAAGTGCTATGGATAAAATATTGACTCGACTATAGCGATCTGCAAGCCATGCAATTGGAATAGCTATTACTGTGTAAAAAAGAGCAAAGGCAAAACCAATAAGCAAGCCAAGTTGAGTGTTTGTTAAATTAAGATCCTCCTGAATAAATGGAGCCAATATTCCAACAATCTGTCTATCAATAAAATTAAATCCATAAACAACTGTAAGGAGAACTAAAACAAAACTTCTATACCTTTTGGTGGGGAGTTGATTGGCGTTCATGAAAATCGAATGGGTTATTGATTACTCAAAAATTGTAACATTTTTGAGTCTCATATCACTCGATAAGAATTAGGAAGCCATTTACTTCTTATATGTAATAAACGACTTCCAATTTTTTTAAGTATTAATTTAGGGTTACTTAAAAAAAACTATTAAATTACTTATTTTTGAGGGTTTACTAAGTATTTTTTACCAGTTGCTTGCTTTGCATATGCTCTAATTATTTCGGGCTGAAGCATTTCTTCAAATGAAATTTCTTGAGCGTAGTTACTGGCAAAAGTTGTTGTTATTTCTCTTGCTACTCTCATTCTCATCTCATGAAATCTTTCCATTCCGATCTTTCCAATCATTGGAGTTAGCAACCATCCTCCAAGACCCCAAGACATTCCAAATGCTCTTTTAAGAATAGTTGGTGACTGATCTAGTCCTCCATATATGTATACTTGCTTGAAAGTATCTGAACCATATCTGCTATATTCCTTAGCTGTTTTATTAGCTGCAATTTCCATGGCTGCAAGTATCTGACCGGGTAGCTCGCCATTATTACCACCACCGGTAGCATCGAAACCAAGAGTTGCTCCCGTTTCAACCAATGCATTAACTAAGTCACCCATAAAATCTGGATCGCTTGTATTACAAACATACTTAGCTCCAAGGCCTTTTAATATATCTACTTGTTCTTGTTTTCTAACTATATTAACCAAAGGAACTCCATCATCTGCACAAATCTTAACTAGCATCTGGCCTAAGTTAGAAGCGGCTGCTGTATGAACAATAGCTGTATGATTTTCCATTTTCATGGTTTCAACAAAAGCCAATGCAGTCAATGGATTTACAAATGATGAAGCGGCTTGCTCTGAAGAGGTGCCATCATTCATTACCAAACAACTGGCAGCTGGAACACATCTGTATTGAGAATACATAGCACCGCCTGCAAGACCTACAGTTTTCCCGATTAGGTCTTTAGCATTTGATCCCGCATCAACAATAACTCCTGC
>JAQWXQ010000067.1 GCA_029254395.1 SAR86 cluster bacterium
CTTTTCGATTTTGTTTTTAAAGACATAAGCCTTGGTAATTCATTGCATGAAAAATTTATAGTAAAAAACTTAAAAAGTTTTACTATTTTAGGAAACTTTTAAAATAAAAGCCTGTCATATAGAAATAGGAATCAATGCAAATGAAAAATAATCATACAGAAGATTCAGAACTAATTGATGAAGCGAAAGCAGGAAATAAGGAGGCACTCAATTTTTTAATGACTAAATACTACCCTAGAGTATATTCATCACTTTATGCATATACCAAGTCAAAAGAAGATTCTGAAGATCTAGCGCAAGCAACCTTCATAAAAGCATGGAAGGCTCTTGAAACATTCCGTGGAGATTCTGCTTTTTTTACCTGGCTCTATAGGATAGCAATCAATTTAGCAAAAAATCATTTTCAAAGCTCTGCATACAAAAAGCAAAAACTAAATATATCTGAAGATGAGCGTTTGTTAGAAACAGAAGACCCTTTAAACATTGAGGATGAGTTACTTCAAGAAGATGCTCTTAAATCAATTAACAAGTTTATACAAACTCTCCCAGAAAACCTAAGAACTTCATTTGTGCTTAGAGAGGTTGAGGGAAAAAGTTATGAAGATATAGCTAAAATTACTGAAACACCCCTAGGGACAGTGAGATCTAGAATCTTTAGAGCGAGGGAAACAATTTTAAACTTTATTAATGGAGACATATTAAATGGATAACTATGACGAGATTATTTCATCTCTTTATGATGGAGAGCTCGATGGCGATTCAACCACTAAAGCTATTGAACTGTTTAGTAAGGATCAGAATATTTCAAAAAAGATTGCTCTTTACGGAGTAATTTCAGCAGCTATGCAACAAGAACACGCAAATGTTGTGCCTATTACTACTAACAAAATTTCTAGAAATAAAGCTTTATGGCTAACCAATGGAATGACAGCTGCAGCATCGGTACTTCTTACAGTTTTTTTTATTAATCAACCAGATTTTTCTAGAATGGGTGTTGATAGGGATGCACAAGATATTATTAATTTAGCAGTGAATAGCCCTGAAGCCCAAGAAGTTGCTAACTTAAAAGAAGATACATTGATTACCCATGTTCTTGAGCTTGTTAATAATAATTCTAATGTTTCAGACTTACAGCCTGTTGAATTGAGAAATGTTAACTTCAATTTATCGAGTAAACCAAAAAGAGTTCACTCAAATGGCAAGCATAATTTCATAATGCAAGTTGAAAAAAAGAAATTTAACCTTAATAAGGTTAGATATTGGAAGCACGGCAACAAAGATATTTATTTAGTTCCACTCAAAGATGGAAGAACCTTAACTCTATATGGAAATTTAGATCAAAGAACCGTTCAAGAAATATTAAAAAATATAAAGTAAAAAAGGAAAAAATGATTAGATTATTTAAGCGTCTCTATATTGTAACTTTGTTCACAGCGTCAGCTGCAATAAATGCAGCAGGTCTTCCTGATGACATATCATCTTTAGTTGAAGATTCAGCACCGGCTGTTGTAAATATTACATCTAAAAAAGAAGTGACACAGAGACAAACCGGTGGTTATGGCGGAATTCCTGACGAAATACTAGAAAGGTTTGGAATGCCTCGTCAATATGGGGAAATGCCTCAGCAAAAAAGAGAATCCGTATCATATGGTTCAGGCTTTATTCTTAAGGATAACTTTATTCTTACTAACTTTCATGTTGTAGAGGATGCCACAGAAGTTACAGTTTCACTTTCTGATAGGCGTGAGTTTGCTGCTGAGATTATAGGAGTTGATCCACTTTCAGATCTTGCTGTATTAAAAGTTGATGGCAAGAACCTTCCTAAGGTTAATGTTGGAAATAGTTCCTCTCTAAAAGTTGGAGATTGGGTTGTCGCAATTGGCTCACCATTTAGTTTTGACTTCTCAGTAACAGCAGGAATAGTAAGCGCAAAAGGCAGAAGCATTCAAAATAATAATATAGGCAACTATGTTCCTTTTCTTCAAACAGATGTTGCTATTAATCCAGGTAATTCTGGTGGTCCGTTATTCGATTTGGATGGAAGAGTTGTAGGTATCAATTCGCAGATTTATTCAAGGAGTGGAGGCTACCAAGGTCTTGCATTCGCTATACCTATAAATGTAGCAGTAGATGTTGCCGACCAAATTATAGAGAACGGTTTTGTGTCAAGAGGCTACCTTGGAGTAAGGATGAGTGAAGTTGATAACGACTTGGCTGAAGCTTTGGGAATGAAGAAGCCATATGGAGCTCTGATTAATGATGTTGAGTCTGGGCAATCTGCCGATTTAGCAGGTCTTATGCCTGGTGATGTAATCATAGAATTTAATGATGAAGAAATTAAATTTAGCTCCGATCTTCCTCATGTCGTAGGTCAATTAAGGCCAAAAACAAAATCAGTAGCAAGGGTGATAAGAGATGGAGATGAGATCTCCATGAATTTCGTTCTTGGCGAACTTCCAACTGATAAAGATTCTTTTGTTCCTGCTAAATCAAATAAGTCAAAAGATCCAATAGGGCTCAAAATTGCAGAAATTGATCGAGAAAACCCAAGAATGGAAAAGCTTCCTGACGGGGTTATCGTTTCAAGAGTTAGCCCAAATTCTCCTGCATCTGGAAGAGTTTACAGAGGTGATGTAATAACAATGCTTCAATATCGTGGTGAAAAATATGAAATCTTTGAAGTAGAAGACTTTACTGATGCACTAAAAAGCTTCGAAACTGGAAAGAGAGTCGCAATACATTTAAATAGAAATGGCTCAAAATTTATTACCTCAGTAAAGATAAATTAATTTTTAGTCACATACTTAGCTCGAATCCACCATCCTAAGCCTGTTTGGCTGTAAAATATGCATATCTATGAAGAACATAAGAAACTTTTCAGTAATTGCCCATATTGATCATGGAAAATCTACTCTATCCGATAGATTGATAGAGCATTGTGGCGGGCTATCAGCCAGAGAGATGTCTGAGCAGATTCTTGATTCAATGGACATAGAAAGGGAAAGAGGCATTACAATAAAAGCCCAAGCTGTCACATTAGACTACGAAAAAGATGGCGAAAAATACCAACTTAATTTTATTGATACACCAGGGCATGTAGACTTTTCCTATGAAGTTTCAAGATCACTTTCGGCATGCGAGGGTGCTTTGTTGGTAGTAGATGGATCACAGGGAGTGGAAGCGCAAACTCTAGCAAATTGTTACACAGCTGTTGATCAAGGTCTCGAAGTGGTACCTGTAATTAACAAAATTGACTTACCGCAGGCTGAGCCAGAAAGGGTTGAGCAAGAAATTGAAGATATGATTGGCATTAATGCAAACAATGCACCTCATGTTAGTGCAAAGACAGGTGTTGGAATAGAGTCTTTGTTAGATATGCTAATTTCTGATATTCCTCCACCTGAAGGTGACTTGCACGGCTCCTTAAAAGCTTTAATTATAGATTCTTGGTTTGACCCTTATTTAGGTGTAGTTTCTTTAATAAGAATAAAGGATGGCTCAATTAAGACAGGTCAGAAATTTAAAATTCATTCAACAGGGCAAACTCATACTGTAGATGAGATAGGTACATTCTCTCCAAAAAAAGTTAAGAAAAATTCTCTATCTGCCGGTGAAGTAGGCTATTTGGTTGCTGGCATTAAAAATATTAAAGGCGCCCCAGTAGGAGATACACTTCTTGAATGGAATGACGAAACTACAAAAGCTTTGCCTGGTTTTAAGAAAGTAAATCCAAAAGTATTTGCTTCAATGTTTACAGTCAATTCAGAGGATTATGAAAAATTTAGAGACGCTCTTTCAAAGTTAGTTCTTAACGATTCCTCGCTGATATACGAGCCAGAAGTTTCAGATGCTCTTGGGTTTGGTTTTAGATGCGGGTTTCTTGGCACCTTGCACATGGAAGTAATCAGAGAGAGGCTTGAGCGAGAATATGATCTCGAATTGATATCAACCGCTCCGTCTGTTGAGTACGAAGTATTAAAAACAGATGGAACAATTTTGAAGCTTGACAACCCCTCGCAGTTACCTACATCTAATGATATAGAGGAGATCAGGGAGCCTATAGTTAATGTAAATATTCTTACCCCAAATGATTATGTAGGCAATGTTATAACCCTTTGTACCAATAAGAGAGGCATACAAAAAAATATGACTTACTTTGGTAACCAGGTATCAATAATATTTGAAATGCCTTTATCTAGCGTCATCATAGATTTTTTTGATCAAATCAAATCATGCACTAAAGGCTTTGCATCTATAGAGTATTCTTTGATTGGGTTTGTAAAATCAGATCTTACAAAAATTGATATATTAATAAATAATCAAAAAGTTGATGCTCTCTCTATGATCGTTCACAAATCATTCTCAAGCGGCAAAGCTAGAGAGATAGCAAAAAATCTTCAAAAATTAATACCAAGACAAATGTTCGATGTGCCTATTCAGGTTGCACTTGGAGCAAAGATCATATCAAGAGAGACTGTTAAGGCACTCAGAAAGAACGTTACTGCAAAATGTTATGGTGGAGATATCTCAAGAAAAAAGAAACTTCTCGAGAAACAGAAAGAGGGTAAAAAGAAAATGAAACAAATTGGGAAAGTTTCAATACCTCAAGATGCCTTCTTAAATTACTTTAGCTCACAGGACTAACATGTTTACTGATCCATTATTTCTATTTTCCCTGGTTGGTATCCTTGGTTGTCTATTTATATGGATCAAGTCAAATGTCACAGAAGCGACTTTCAACTCACATATAGAAGATAACCTTTCATCAATTAGTACCTTCTTTTTTATTGCAATGGTAATGAGTATATTTTATAAATCAGGCGATCTTGGCGTGATTTTATTTATTGCTGTCATAATTTGTTTTGTGGTTTTCTTTATAGGCTTGTTCTTTAAGAATGAAGTAATAACTAAGGCAACTCGAGGAACATTAATACCACTTTTTATAATATTTGTTCTTAGATCATTTGTGTATGAACCATATCAGATCCCTTCATCGTCCATGCTGCCTGGATTGAAAATTGGAGATTTCATACTAGTTAATAAATATGATTACGGACTTAAGATCGATAGACTAAGCAGACCAATTGTAGAGCTTAATGATCCTGATTACGGGGATGTTGTTGTTTTTGTTCCACCTCATAATCCAGTGCCATATATTAAGAGGCTCATTGGTAAGCCCGGTGACTCAATAAAATATATTAATAAAAAGATTTATGTAAATGATGAGCTTGTTGTTAAGGATTATGAATTCACTAATGAGGAATCAGTTATTAGAAGATATAAATATCCTTCAGGGCAGATTCAAGAGGTTGAAGAGGTTGAAACAATTAAATTCTATTCTGAAAAATTGGATAATAGGTCATACATGACAAGAAACAGTATGGATAGAAACAAAAACTATCCACAGCAATGGACAGTTCCCGCTGATCATTATTTTGTAATGGGAGATAATAGAGATAACTCCAATGATAGCAGGCAAGATGTTGGCTTTGTTCCAAGAAACCATTTTTTTGGTAAGGCTGATTATATCTGGATGACGTGGGAGTGCTGGACATGCCTTCCTAATTTCGATAGAGCAGGTAAGATTAATTAATGCTTGAGATAATCGAAAAAAATATTGGCTATTCATTTGTTAATAGTCAGTTATTAGAATTGGCTTTTGTTCATAAGAGCTACAATAATAAATTGAATAACGAGAGATTGGAGTTCCTTGGAGACACCATCTTGAATTCTATTATTTCTCAATATCTTTTTCTAAAGTATCCTGAGGCAAGCGAGGGTCATTTGAGTCGGATAAGGTCAATGCTTGTTCAATCTCAATCGCTCGCAGATAAAGCTAAATCAATAAAGTTAAATAAAGCAGTGAAGTTATCTAAAGGCACGGCTAACCTACAAGAGGATAATAAACAATCTATATACGAGGGATGCTTTGAATCGTTAATAGGAGCAGTTTTTCTTGACGGTGGTTTAGACCAAGCAACTATAGTAGCTATCAACCTCTTTTCAAAAGAGCTTGATGAAATTTCGCTCGAAAATTCTTTCAAGGACCCAAAAACTCAATTACAAGAAGTATTTCAATCACGAGGCATGAGCCCACCAACATATAGCCACTTTGAAAATAATTCAGGTTTCGAGTGTTCTCTAACTTTTCAAGAGAAGTGTTACTCATCTTTATCAAAATCCAAACAGGGCGCTGAATTAAAAGTTGCTGAAAAAGTTTTAAAGGATATTGGGCATACTCATGACTAATCAACTTTGTGGGTATGTATCAATTATAGGCAAGCCCAACGTTGGTAAGTCTACGATTCTTAACCATATTTTGGGTAAAAAAATATCTATCACCTCTAGAAAATCACAAACAACTAGAAATAATATTTTAGGAATAAAAAATGTTGATAATGCTCAGTTAATATTTGCAGATACTCCAGGTATGCATATCAAATCACCTAAAATCATGAACAAGGTTCTCAATAAGTCAGCAGAGGGCCTAATTGAGTATTCTGATATCATTTTATTCGTTACCCAAAGACTTAAGCTTGATGAGCAGGATATATCTGTACTTAATAAACTTAAGGAAGCAAACGCTAAGGTTATTTGCGTTGTAAATAAGATTGATCAAATAGATGATAAGCAAAAGCTTTTGCCATTAATGGAAAGGTTGAGTGAGCTTTATAACTTTCTAGAAATTATTCCAATATCAGCTTTGTATGACGAAGGCATATCGCAGCTTCAAAATTTGATTATCAATCATTTACCAGAAGGCGAACACATTTATGGTGATGAGATGTCAACAAGCAATCAGAAAGATACATTTATGATTTCTGAGCTCGTCAGAGAAAAAATAATTAGGATGCTGGGTGATGAGCTTCCCCATGATACTTTTGTTCAAGTTGAGCTTCTCGAGGATGAGGAAAAAATTATAAAGATTCATGTTGTAATATTTGTGGTACGCGAAAGTCAAAAGCAGATAGTGATCGGTAACAAAGGCGCAACACTAAAAAAAATAGGGCAGCAGGCACGGCTAGACCTCGAAGAGTATTTTAAGAAAAAGGTATTTCTCAAAACATGGGTTAAAGTTAAGAAGAACTGGAATACAGATTCAGACTATATCCAAAGCCTTGGAGTGGGCGCAAGCTATGAATCCTAATGATTGGGATGAGTGCTTTCTTTTGCATCAAAGATCTTATGGCGAAACTTCAGTAATAGCTGATGTTTTTACTAAATCATTTGGTAAAATTTCGATAATCGCCAGAGGGGCAAAAAAGCCTAAATCAAAGTTTTTTGGTTACTTATCACCTTTTTGTAAATTAAAGATTACTTGCTCTGGAAGATCAGAGCTCAAAACTCTCACGAATATTGACAGAGATTTCTCCTTATCCACTGATAACTTTTCAAAAACTAGCTACAGCCTTTTGTACATTAACGAGTTGTTAAGTAAGTTGCTTCCTAAAAATGCAATACATGAAGAGCTTTTTGATTTATATGAACAATTTTTAGAGAAAGTTAAGCATGACGATCTTGAGCTTTCATTGAGATCATTTGAATTAGATATGCTCGAAATGCTAGGGTATGGAATAGATTTTGAATCTGATATTGATAATGACGACCCGATAAGAAAAGAATCACAATATAGATTTATTTCAGAAAGAGGTTTTAGGAAATCAGATCAAGGCGAGCTTTCCGGTAAAGAAATTTTTGATATAAGAGACAGAAATCTTGATCAAGTTCCAAGAGGCTCGTTAAAGAGAATTACAAAAGAAGCCATTCTGCTATGTCTTGATGGTAGAGAGCTTGCGAGCAGAGACATATTCAGGAGACTAACTCAGTGATATTTGGTATTGGAACAGATATTGTAAAAGTTTCAAGGTTTGATGAAATGCAATCCTTGGAATCTTTTGCAAATAAGTGTCTAAGCATTGAGGAGCTTCTAATATTTAAAAAGCTTGAGGGTTTGAAGCAGTCTAGATACCTAGCAAAACAATTTTGTATGAAAGAGGCTATATCAAAAGCACTTGGAACTGGAATCAGGAATGAGGTAACTTTACCGAATATGACTATTGTAAGAGATGATTTGGGTAAGCCTATCTTTACTGCAAATAATGACTTAGAGATCAAGATGAATAATTTGGGTATTTCCAAAACCCATGTTAGTCTTGCAGACGAAAAAAATTATGTAGTAGCATTTGCTATATTAGAAACATGAAAAATATAATTCTATTAGGCCCTCCTGGGGCTGGTAAGGGAACACAAGCAGATTTAGTATGTGAGCTCTTAAATATTCCTAAATTAAGTACAGGTGACATGCTCAGGGAGGCAGTTGCTTCAGGGACCACTCTAGGCAAACAAGTTTCAAATATCCTGGATTCAGGCGGCCTTGTCTCCGATGATATTATCGGTTCATTAATTGAAGATAGGCTAAAAATGCCAGACTGCGCCAATGGATCTTTATTTGATGGTGTTCCAAGGACCTTAGGTCAGGCACAAATACTTGATGAGATGGGAGTTACATTTTCCCATGTTATCGAAATTCTAGTAAAAGACGAAGTTATTGTTGAGAGGATGTCAGGTAGGAGAGTGCATCCATCATCCGGTAGAAATTACCATGTAAGTTTTAATCCGCCTATAAAAGACGGCTTTGATGACGTATCGGGTGAGGAACTCATTCAAAGAGAGGACGATAAGCCCGAGACAGTTTTAAAGAGGCTAAGTGTTTATCATGAACAAACCAAGCCGTTAACAAATTTCTATTCGGATATTGCTAGCAAAAATGCTCTCAACTACTTTTCAGTAGATGGAACCAGAAGCGTTCAAGAGGTCTTTGAAGATATAAAAGAAAGCATATAGATGAACATCCTTGCAATTGATTCAACTGGAAATAAAACTTCAGTAGCATCTAAAATAGGGGATGATCTTTTGTCGCTAGGTGTCAGCCATAATAGGAAGGATAGACCCGATTGGCAGGACCTTCTAGAAAGAATTAATGTTTCCAGTGATGACTTGCAAAACATTGATCTATTTACTTTTGGGCAGGGGCCAGGGTCCTATACCTCGATAAGAAGTGTTGCAACTTTTCTTAAAGCCATTGCACTCATTCATCAAAAGCCACTAATGCCTCTTTCAAACTTAGAATGCATTGCTTATGGGCATTCTCTTCTTTATAAAAATGACTCTATTATTCATAGCGCAATATCATCCGATATTGACTCTGAGATTTATTACTCCTCCTATGAATTAAAAAATAGCCTATTAACGCCCTTAAACCATGAGGCCATTCTTGCCCGAGATGATTTAGATTCAATTTTTGCAAGCAAACGGGATGACATTTTTGTTGGTAATGGTTGGACAGACCTACCTGATAGCAAAAAAAAGACTTCTGATGCCTCAACCATGATAGAGCTAGCGATGGCTAGGTATTCAGCGTCAGAAGAATACAACCCTAATGATGCCAATCCTGTGTACTTAAAAGATACTAGCTACAAGAAGTTAAATGATCAGTGAAATAATCCTTATTGTTTTTTTAAGCTTCATCCAAGGCCTTACTGAGTTCCTGCCCATATCAAGTTCAGCTCATCTGTTGTTACCAAATTTACTATTTGGGACAAAAGACTTGGGCCTAAGTTTTGATATAGCCACTCATGCTGGGACGCTTGTTGCTGTGATTATTTATTTTAAAGATGAATTAATAAGAATGGCTAGATCATTTTTCACTTTGAGCAGTGATTATGCTGCCGATAGAAGCCTAGCAGTGCTTTTAATTGTTGCCACACTGCCAATTGTGGTTGCTGGGCTAGCTTCATCTGACATTATTCAGCAAAGACTTTTTACTCTTAATAGCATAGCTGTTATGAATATAGTTTTTGCATTCATGCTTTATTTCGCATTCAAAATTAGCCCAAAAAATAAAGGCGTTATGCAGCTAACATTGGTTGCTGCAGTTTTTATTGGCCTTTTTCAAATATTTGCACTTATACCTGGCGCATCAAGATCCGGAACTGCAATGACCGCAGGACTGTTGCTTGGCCTGAGTATGAAAGAAGCATCAAAATTCTCATTTCTACTTGGCATCCCAACTATATTGGGCGCATTAGTTTTTTTAACTATTGATATTGCTTCAACATCTCTAAGCATTAATCTGCTGCACCTAACTTTAGGCTTTGTAATTTCTTCTATTTTTGCCTTTCTTACCATCAAATACTTCTTATTGTTTGTTGAGAAAATAGGCGTTGCACCATTTGTCATATATAGGCTGGCCCTTGGCTTCATTCTTGTGATTATTTAATGGATTGTCCTGTTCTTGTTTGTGATGAAAACTCAACGGAAGCAGGAACAATTTCTAAATTTCTTAATTCATTTATCATAAAAAATACACCCAAAAAAAATAGTTACCTGCACCTGAATGAGAATGGTTTGTCTTTTAATTCCCATACTTCAGAAGGTAAAAGAGAGCTAAGAGTTGATTTTTTAAAAGGCCCAATGGGCTGGAGACTCAAAAGACCCGAGCATGAGAAGCAGCTAAAAAAAGCTATAGGGAAAACTTCAGATAGCTTAACAATCTTTGATGGTACGGCAGGAATGTTAGGCGACTCAATGATTTTTTTATCTCTAGGGCACAAAGTTATAGCATGCGAGCAAAGTAAAATTATTTACTTATTAATTAAAGATGCATGTAAGAGAGCAGAAAATGAACTACCTTTTTTAAAAAACCTTAAGTTAGTTCATGGAAATTCAGCAGAAATCTATAAGTCCCATGGTACACCTGATTTAGTTTATCTAGACCCTCTTTACCCTGAAAACTCTAAGTCGTCAAAAAGATCAGGTGATGTTGCTCTTCTAAGAACGGCAATAGAGCTTGAATCTATAACAGATATTGGTGATGAAATTTTCCATGAGTTTAGAGCAAGTGAACATAAAAAGATAATTTTAAAGAGGCCTATAAAAGCACCTCTAATTTGTAATAAAATAAACTATCAGATTAAAGGCAAGTCAACTAGGTTTGATATATATATTTAAAGGAGATAAGTATGAATCCATTTGGGATGATGAAAGACATGAAGAACATGGAAAAAATGATGAAACCTGCATTAGAAAAATTCATGAAAGAATCAGGCTTTGTTAAAAAAGAAGATATAGAACCTCTAAAAAGAAGAGTTGCAGAATTAGAGGCTGAGGTTAAAAGACTTAAATAGTTAATGAAAGAAGATCTTACTGAAGTAGATATTTCAAGAATAATTGAAATGGCATGGGAGGACAGAACACCCTTTGATGCAATTGAGGCATCCTATGGATTGAATCAAAATCAAGTTGAGGATCTAATGCGCGAGAACTTAAAAAAAAATAGCTACACGCTTTGGAGAAAGAGGGCCAGGGGAAGAAAAACAAAGCATGTCGGCCTTAGGACATTTGGCGTAGAGGGAAGGCACCACTCCTATGATCAACACAAGCATAGAAAGTAATCATATTGCCATTGAAAATCTCTTCAAATCTATATTTGCGGAGGTTTCAAACGCATCCATAGATTTAACTGAGAACTCAGTTCATATAAAACATAATGACGAAACTAACCCAGATTCTGCTTCTATAGATTTAATAGAAGTTGATGGAGAGTACAGTATTATTTATTGGGATGGTTACTCGCTTGCTGAAGATGAAACTGAAAAAGACATAAAAAAAGCTTTAAAAATCTTCAAAAGATTTTCAAAAAAAATGGCAAAAAATCTATTAAGGTTTGGGAGTTAAACAAGTTACCTGCTTGGTGATGTTCCCATATGCTTTGAAATAATGCCAAGCATAATTTCATCAGCGCCGCCTCCAATAGAGGTAAGTCTTCCATCTCTAAATGCTCTTGAGACAGGCGTATCCCACATATAACCCATTCCTCCCCAGTATTGAAGACAGCTATCAGTCACCTCTCTACCGAGTCTTCCTGCTTTAAGTTTCATCATGGAGGCTTTCATTGTTACATCCTCACCATTTATGTATTCTTCAGTTGCTGTATAAACCAAAGCCCTCAGCAGTTCTACCTCTGTTTGTAGTTCAGCAAGTCTAAAATGAACCACCTGATTATCAAGAATTGATTTCCCAAATGCCTTCCTTTGGCTTGTGTATTCGATAGTGTCCTTAATAACTTGCTCTAGCATTTTAAGAGCTCCCGCAGCACCAAATATCCTTTCTTCCTGAAACTGCTCCATCTGATATCTAAAACCTTTTCCCTCTGCACCGATTAGGTTTCTCTGGGGCACTCTCACACCATCAAAAAATATCTGAGCAGTGTCCGACGATCTCATTCCAAGTTTATTAAATCTCTCAGATAGTGATATTCCTGGAAGATCCATAGGAACAACAATTAATGATTTATTACTATGAGGACTTCCATCAGATGTATTTGCTAATAGGCAAATAAAGTCTGCTTGGGTCGAATTGGTAATCCACATTTTCGTACCATTAATAATATAGTCATCACCATCCTTTACAGCAGTTGTTTTTATAGCAGAAACATCAGATCCTGCACTGGGCTCACTCACAGCAATTGAGCAAACCATGTCACCTGATATTGCAGGTGCTAAAAATTCTTGTCTGAGCTTATCGCTCCCATACTTTGCCAATGCAGGAGTTGCCATATCTGTTTGAACTCCAATAGCCATAGAGACACCACCGCTACTGATTAATCCAAGCTCCTCAGAAAAAACAACCTGATAACTATAGTCCAGACCCATTCCCCCAAACTCTGTTGGTTTTGAAATACCAAGTAAGCCTAAATCGCCCATTTTTTTAAATAGTTCATGAGCTGGAAATATTCCTTCTTTTTCCCATTCATTGGTATGCGGGTTTATTTCATTTTCTATAAATGCTTTAACAGTATCGCGAATTGCAAGATGCTCTTTGTTTAAAATCATTGGTTGCTCTGGCTTTTGTTTTTATTATTGTCATATATTACGACAATATTTATTGTTATCAAAATATCTATTCTCATAATTACTGTTCTAAAATAATAGATATGAATTTAAAATATACATGTGCATTATTTATTTTTTTAGTAATTTCTTCCTGTGGAGGTGGAGGAGGGGGCTCGTCTAGTAGTTCTGAAATACCCTCAGTACCCCAAGCTCCAAATCTCTCAATCTCAATATCAGAACTTCCCAGCAGAGTTTCTTCTTATGATAGATTAGAGCTAAGTATTACCTCGAATTATTTGGATTGTAGTTTCTCTATATCAGGCTCAGATATTCACTGGCCTAGCTCAAGCGGAAGTTTACACTCATTCAATGCACCAATCACTTTGCTAGAGGAAGAGTTATTCAGCTTTTCAGTCAGCTCTGTACCTACATCCACATGCCCATCAGGACAAAAGGATATTGAACTTCTTGTAAGTCACTCAGACTCAAAATATTTTGCCATACCGGATAACAATAGCGAACTAAAGACTTCATATTATCATTCTGCAGATCTTGGATTTGGTGGCCTAGTCATCAACGAAAGATACTCTGCTACTATCTGCTACCCAACACCAGATGACTGCACTACATACGTTAATCAGCTCTTTGGTCAGGATGCACATAATATGGCAGTTGGAGATTTTAATGGAGATGGGTACGAGGATTTAGTCGTTATGTGGGCAATATTCCCTCACACAATCGAAGAGTCTCAGAAAGTCCTTGCTCCTCTTCATATTTACTTAAATGATGGCAAAGGCAGGCTTTATGAGGATATGAATATTTTTGAAAATAACTCCTATCCTATAGAACCATTTGCCTACAGATTGGCTGTAAGAGACTTTAATTCAGATGGTATAGATGACATTTTTGCAGGTTCAATGGGTAAGCAAGTTAGGTTTGAAGATTCAACACAGGATTACATTGCACCATCTCCTCATTTACTAATGTTGAGCAATCAAAATGGGAAGCTGGAGGAAAGCAGCCAGAACATTGATGATCAAAACAATGGTCAGGGTCAGAAATGCGGTTTTGCTCATGATGCTAGTGCTGGTGATTTTGATGGTGATGGTGATTTCGATATCTATGCCTGCAACCTCCTGCATGTGAATAATGGATTTGGAGAATTCTCAATCCATCCTTATCTGGGGTATGAGTGGCATATAAATCACATGAGTCCAATGAGTAGCTTGGTTGCAGATTTAAATAATGATAGCTTCGATGATATCCTTTTTTGGAATTTTGATAACAGGTTCTTGTTCGATTCACAGCCTGAGGAGGGAACTATTTTACTTAGTAATAGCACTTCAAACATTGAAGAATGGTTGGAGCTAGAACTTCCAAAAGGACCTTTTGATATTAATAGGAACAAGTATAACCATGCGGCATCAGGAGACCTAAATGGAGATGGTTTTAATGATGTTGTTGTTTCAATAACTAGAGATGATCCATACTACGATGGGGCTTACATACAAATACTTATAAACGATCAAACAGGTAAATTAGTTGATCAAACAGCATCAAATTTTGCTAATCAATCTCGTTTCAGTGGTCATCATGGTGAGGGCAATATCTATTTGCGAGATATCGATGGAGATGGTGATTTGGATATTATCCATTCAACAAGAGATTTTGAAAACTCACTATCAGGAGCACACATAGCAATCAATGATGGCCAAGGCAACTTTGCCTCCAATGAGTACTTGCTTCCTGATCGTCCAATACCCTATTCTCAATGGAACCCGTCCTCGGGATTAATGAAAGGTGTTCCAATTGATTTAGATGGCCAAGGCTGTATTGATATTGTCTCCACCTCTGATTCATGGAGTGATGAAAATACAGTAAGAAACTACTTATTCACAATGATCAACGTTGACTGCTCATTTTGATATGGTGCCCCATGCCTGAGTCGAACAGGCACTCCCGAAGGAACGCGATTTTGAATCGCGCGCGTCTACCAATTCCGCCAATAGGGCACGGTAGGCATTGTAGCTAACTATTATCTCTTT
>JAQWXQ010000078.1 GCA_029254395.1 SAR86 cluster bacterium
CTTTATAAATCCTTATACAAGAATAAATTTGAGGATGATGGAGCCAAGACTCCGATTCAATCAAAGCCAAACCAGCTTTTTGTTCCAGAGTATAACAACCATGAATCATCTAGCTTTGTAGTTGATAGCTGGTACAAGAAAAGCTTATGGTTGTATCTTCTATATCCTTTTTCGCTTGCAATACAATATTTAACAAACCGAAGGAGAAGAAAGTATCTTAAAAATCTACCTTCTCTTAAAAAAAATATACCTGTAGTTATTGTTGGTAATTTAACAATTGGTGGGACCGGAAAAACTCCGTTAGTTAAATATATTGCCTCAAGTTTAAAAAACTTAGGTTACAAGCCAGGTTTAGTGAGTAGGGGATATGGTGGTAACTATAAAAAAACTATGAAAGTTGATTTAAACTCATCGGTTAAAGCAACTGGAGATGAAGCACAAATATTATCAAAACTTGAGCTTCCATTTTATATAGATAGGGACCGAGTAAGAGCTGTTGATACTCTTATATCCAACCATGATTGCGATGTTGTAATAACAGACGATGGTCTTCAGCATTATAATTTAAAACGTGATATTGAAATAATTGTTATTGATGGCAATAGAAGATTTGGTAATAACTTGGTTTTTCCAGCCGGCCCTTTAAGAGAATCTAAAAAAAGATTAAAAGACGCAGATTTTATTATCAACAACAGCGGCCCCACTGAAGATAATGAGATTCTTATGAATATCAGTCCATCGAGATTTGTTCACCTTAATAGTGGAAAATCATACCCTATCGATCAATGGCCAATGCATAAAGAAGTTCATGCTGTTGCAGGGCTAGGAAATCCTGGAAGATTTTTTGATACACTAAGCAGGCTTGGATTTGACCATATTAAACATCCATTTCCAGATCATCATAAATATGTAACAGCTGACTTGCATTTCTTAGATCACCACCCAATTTTAATGACTGAAAAAGACGCATCAAAGTGCAAACATTTCAATAATAATAAGATATGGTATTTGGCAGTTGAGGCAGACCTTTCTAAGCAATTTATTGATGACTTAGATAGCAAACTTAAAAAATTACTTAATCAATAATGTCTTTAAAAACTGTTCTTATTATCCCCTCAAGAATAGGCTCTACGAGGCTTAAAAATAAACCCTTGGTCGAAATCTCAGGAAAGACATTAATTCAAAGAGTTTATGAGAATGCATCCTTGAGCTCGCCTAATGTGTTTATTGCTACAGACTCTGATCTTATCAAAGACCACATTAGCCCCTTAACTTCAAATGTAATTCTTACAAGTAAAAAGCATATATCTGGAACTGACAGAGTTTTTGAGGCAGCTAAGAAGCTAGAACTAGATGACGATACTTTAATTATAAACTTACAAGGTGACGAGCCATTTATGCCTAAAGAGGTTATCTCAAGCTTAATAGCAAGCCTTCAAAATAACCCTTCAAATATCGTAACAGCAGCACATAGAATCTTAAGTAAGACTTTAATTGCTGATCCCAACTGCGTTAAAGCAATTATCAATGACAAATCATTCGCAGTAGATTTTGTGAGAGAGATAGAGTACTTACCAGATACCTTGTATTATCAACATATTGGAATCTATGGTTATTCAATGGCCACACTCAAAAAGCTCGTTAATTTAAAGCCCACGTTAAATGAATTAAATAGAAAGTTAGAGCAACTTAGGTTTCAGGATAATGGGTTTAAAATTCTAATATCAAAATTTGATATCACTATTCCTCCAGGAATAGATACTGAAGCTGATGTTGAAGCTGCAATAAATTTTATCAACAATGAATCTTGAAGAAAATTTTAAGATTACCAACTCTTTAAAAATAAATTCTATTGCAGATTATGGTGTCTGCATTGGTAATTTGGACGAGCTGCCTGCACTTTATGCATTTATCGCATCCTCTAAAACTAAATACTTTATTCTTGGTGAGGGCACCAATTTAGTTCCACCGAATAGATATAAAGGTTTGGTTATTTCTCTTAACTTTAATTCAATTCTAAATAAAGGTGAGCACATTAGAGTTGGCTCTTCTGTGAATTGGAATAGATTAGTTGAATACGCCGTGAATAA
>JAQWXQ010000090.1 GCA_029254395.1 SAR86 cluster bacterium
GTTGAAATTTCTGTTGCCGAAGAAGAAAAAAATAGCTCTGGATTTAATTTTATAGACCTTCTATTTGTTGCAGGTGTGTCAGTTCTTTGTGGCGTGCTGCTTGCCCTAATTTTCATTCAGTTAAACAAGAATAGAAGAAAAACAGTAGTATATGACTTTGAAGAAGCTCCCTCATCAGGTCCAGAAACTCAAGCATTGCCTTCAGGACTGAGCATTACAAATAACAAAGATGAGCAGGAGCTAGACCTTGCCTCAACATATATTGAAATGGGAGAGCTTGATCAGGCTCAAATAATACTCCTCAATCTGTTAAAAAAATCGGAAAACAAGGCAGCAAAAGAAAAAGCAAGTGAGCTGATCTCTATAATTCAATCAAAGTGAAGTTAGCATTTACCGTTGAATACGATGGTGGAGATTTCTCAGGTTTTCAACGCCAAATTAATGCAATCACTATTCAAGAAAAAATTGAAGATGCTATTGAGGTAATAACCAAACAAAAAGTCTCCATTAATTATGCTGGCAGAACTGATGCAGGAGTTCATGCACTTTCTCAGGTTTTTGATTTTAGTACTGAGATAGATAGAAGCGAGAGCGATTGGTTAAATGGTATTAATTCAAATTTACCAAACTCCATTCAAGTTAAAGATGTAATTGATGTACCAGAAGAATTTCACTCACGGTTCTTGGCAAAAAATAGAACTTATGGATATGTAATTTATAATTCTAGATCGAAACCTTTATTTTTTGATAATTATGCTCATTGGGAAAAAACTCCTTTGGACTTTGAAATTCTTAAGAGCGAGGGCAAAACTCTTCTTGGAACTCATGATTTTTCTTCATTTAGATCCTCAAGCTGTTCTGCAAGAAATCCTATAAAAGATATAACCAGTTTTAAAGCAGAAAAATTTAATAATTTTATTGTTTTGCATATTACAGCAAATGCCTTTCTCCATAATATGGTTAGAATTATTATGGGTACCTTGGTAGATATTTCTAAAAATGAAAACAAGATGACCATCAAAGACATTATTAATGCTAAAGATAGAAACTTTGCAGGAAGAACACTCTCAGCCAAAGGTCTTTTTTTTCTTGGCCCTAAATATGATGATCTTTATAAAATAACTGAACCTTTAAATAGTGTTATGGATAAGCTAAAAATATGAGCAATATAAAAGTTAAGGTTTGTGGCGTATCAAATCCTGAAATGGTTAAGCAGTTATTAAAGTTAGAGCTAGACTTCATAGGTTTTATTTTTTATAAAAAAAGTCCTAGATATATTTCAAATCAAATAGCCCAAGATCTTTTAAGTGTTGATTTTGGAAATACAAGACCTGTTTGTGTTTATGTAAATCCCACAAGAGATTATGTTTTAGAAACATCTTCATATTTCGATAATCCAATTCTTCAATTTCATGGTGAAGAGCCTGAAAGTTTCTGTGATTCATTTAATTTAGAATACTGGAAAGCAATTAGGGTAAAGAGCTCAAGCTCGTTTTCAGAAACCCTCTCTTATCAATCAGCCGAAGCCATTCTCTTGGAAAATCATAAAGATGGACTCTATGGTGGTACCGGAGAAGCTTTTGATTGGTCGTTGATAAAAGATCATGATGACCAAATAAAAAAAATTATACTCTCCGGTGGAATTAATATAGAAAATGTCGATAATGCTATAGATACATTGCCATGGTGCATTGATTTAAATTCAGGCGTTGAGTCGTCTATAGGTAAAAAAGATATAGAATTAATAATTGATATTTTAAAAAATATAAAAAATGAGCATTAAACAAAAATTTCCAGACATTGACGGCTTTTTTGGAGAATATGGGGGAAAATTTGTTCCAGAAACTTTAATGTATGCCCTTGAAGAACTTGAAGATACCTATTCTAAGCTAAAAGATAGTGAGGATTTCAAAAAAGAATTCTATGCTGATTTATCAAATTTTGTTGGAAGACCATCACCTTTATATTATGCAGATAGGCTAACCAAGCATTATAAATCAGGGAAAATTTGGTTAAAAAGAGAAGACTTAAACCATACCGGAGCCCATAAAATTAATAATACTGTCGGACAGATACTCCTAGCTAAATATATGGGTAAGAAAAGAATCATAGCTGAAACAGGCGCTGGACAGCATGGAGTTGCAACAGCAACAGTAGCTGCTCGGCTTGGCTTAGAATGCCATATATATATGGGCGCTGAAGATGTAAAACGCCAATCCCTTAATGTTTATAGAATAAAATTACTTGGGGCCCAGGTACATGCCGTTGACTCAGGCACAGCAACCTTAAAAGATGCACTTAATGAGGCTTTGAGAGACTGGGTTACTAATGTTGATGATACTTATTACATTATTGGAAGTGTTACAGGACCTCATCCATATCCTATGATAGTGAGAGATTTTAACTCTGTAGTTGGCTTTGAACTTATTGATCAATCGAAGGCTATGTTTGGAAAAATGCCAGATGCAATAGTTGCTTGTGTGGGCGGTGGCTCAAATGCAATGGGAGCTTTTTACCCATTCATAGACAAGAAAGAAACAAGACTCATTGGCGTTGAGGCTGGTGGAAACGGGGTAAGTACTGGTGAGCATGCGGCACCATTAAATGATGGAAGCCCTGGAGTCCTTCATGGAGCACGAAGTTACTTAATGCAAGATGAAGTTGGGCAAGTAAAAGACACAAAATCTGTATCTGCCGGATTGGATTACCCAGGAGTTGGTCCTGAGCATTCATGGCTAAAAGATATTGGAAGAGCTGAATATGTGGCTATCAACGACCAAGAAGCTCTTGAAGCATTTCATACTGTCACAAAGCTCGAAGGAATAATGCCTGCTTTGGAAACAGCTCATGCATTTGCATATCTAGATCAACTTTCAAAAGAACTCGATGAATCATCAAATATTATTGTTAACGTCTCCGGAAGAGGAGATAAAGATATAAATACTGTAGCAGAGATTGATGGAATAAAATTTTGAATAGATTAAGAAAAAAATTAGATCACCTTTTATCAATCAAAGAGAAAGCATTAGTTGCCTATCTTGTAGCAGGCGACCCGGATCTAGACTCTACTCTTAATTTAATGCACTTATTCGTAGAATCGGGTGTAGATATTATAGAAGTTGGTGTTCCTTTCACAGATCCTATTGCAGAGGGGCCAGTCATTCAAAAAGCACATGACAGAGCACTAAAAAACAATATTTCTTTGCCAAAAATTATTAAGTTAGTAGAAGACTTTAGGAAAAATGATAACTCAACACCAATCATTTTGATGGGGTATCTCAACACCTTCAGTTATCATAAAAACTTAATTGATAATTCAGATCAGCATGGTGTTGATGCAGTTCTAGTTGTCGATATTCCCGGAGAATTAAGCATTTCTAGCTACGGAATATCAAATCCGAACATAGATTCAATTTCATTAATCTCTCCAACAACTTCAGAAGAAAGGATTGAAAAAATTGCAAAAAATGGTTCTGGGTTTATTTACTATGTCACTCTTAGAGGGGTAACAGGGTCATCTAATTTGGATGTAAAAGAAATCAATACAAACATTCAAAAAATAAGATCTTACTCAGACATACCAACACTTGCTGGTTTTGGCATCAAATCAAATGAGGATGCAAAACTTCTTTCAGAATATTCTGATGGTATTATTGTAGGATCAAGTATTGTTGATATGATTGATAAGCAATCAGACTCAAAAGATTTTGATAGAATAGGCAAGTATTTAAGGGAGCTTAAAAACGCAATATTATGAATTGGTTAACAAGATTAATACCTACCATTGGTACTTCTAAATCGAAGAGCACAGTTCCTGATGGCTTATGGAGTTCCTGCCCAGCATGCGAATCTGTTCTGTATGCTCCAGAATTAGAAAAGTCTTTATTTGTCTGCCCAAAATGCGATCATCATTTAAGAATTGGTGCTAGAAAAAGGCTAGAGATGTTCTTGGATGGAGGAGCCTATAAAGAAATAGCTGCAGATTTAATTACCAAAGACCCTCTAAAATTTAAAGATACAAAAAATTATACCAATAGAGTGAAAGATGCAATTGCAGCAAGTGGTGAAAATGAGGCAATTGTAATAGCTTCAGGAAAGTTAGAATCTATGCCCGTAATAGTTGCTGCATTTGAATTTAGGTTCATGGGCGGCTCAATGGGAGGAGTTGTTGGAGAGAAGTTTGTAATGGGTGTAGAGGAAGCAATAAAAACAAAAAGGCCATTTGTATGTTTCGCAACATCTGGAGGCGCTAGAATGCAAGAGTCTATGATTTCATTGATGCAGATGGCTAAAACTTCTGCAGCACTTCAAAAACTAAAGGCACAAAATCTTCCGTATATCTCAGTTATGATTGACCCTATTTATGGTGGGGTGTCTGCAAGTTTAGCTATGCTTGGTGATATAAACATTGCTGAGCCAGATGCTTTAGTTGGTTTTGCTGGAAGAAGGGTTATAGAGCAAACAGTTCGTGTTGATCTACCTGATGACTTTCAAAAATCAGAATTTCTTCTTGATAAGGGTGCAGTTGATATGATTGTTCATAGAAAAAATTTAAGGTTAAAAGTGCACGCCCTTTTATCTAAGCTATATAAGCAAAAATGAACCTAGAAAGATCTATAGGATTTATTTTTCTAGTTAGCATAATTTTTGTAATAGGTATTTTTTCAGAACCTCAAAGTCAATATAAAAACAATATACAAATCTCAATACCCCAAGAGACTTCTGTGAGTTTTGAAGACGTCAATCAGGATAAGACACAAGAGATCCAAATAGAAGAGACTGCAGACCTTGATACTAGCAATTCTATAAGCAATGAACCTGAGAATATATTTTTTGAAAAGTCAGATTTTGATTTATTTGTCTATAGAGCCCATGTCCTTTCATCAGAAGAAAATGCAAAAAAGCTATCAGATAAAATAAAACAAGGTGGATTCCCATCATTTGTAGAACCGTTTGGGGCTAACAAAAATTTATATGCAATATATATAGGACCTTTCTTATCTGAAAGCGAAATTAGTAGTAATATAGAAAAGATTGAAGAAGTTTCTCAAAGCAGCCAGGGAGAGGTTACAAGATGGAAGCTCTAGGTTTAAACATTACTGACTGGGCAATACTTGTTGTTCTTGTAGCATCAGGTTTAATGTCTTTAGCAAGAGGTTTTACTCGTGAGTTCTTATCGCTCTTTCTTTGGGTCTTTTCTTTTATAGCAGCCCTATCTCTTGAGCATCTTGCAACACCGCAAGTTACCGCAGTAATTGGAAATGAAGAGATTTCTAAAATCATTTCCTACATACTAATTTTTATAGTCTGTCTTATAGCTGGTGGCTTTTTTATTAAGTTTATTAGCAGCCTTGTTAAATGGTCAGGAGCTTCAGGTTTTGATAGATTTTTAGGAGTTCTATTTGGTTTTACAAGAGGCCTGATACTTGTCTTTATTGTATTTCTTTTACTTCCAAGCAGCGTAAAGCAAAGTGATTTATTTGTTAATTCAAAAATTTCTCCATTAATTGAAGAATATGCTCCTCGAGTTGAGACCTATTTTAGAGATCTTTTAGCTGATAAAGATTTGGTTGAGGAAGCTACAAATATAATCGAACCAATCATCGAAGAAGTTCAAAATAACTCTCCAGAATTGGAAGAAGGCAACACATAATGTGCGGTATAGTTGGCATAGTTGCTGAAAACAATGTTGCTGGCGAAATTTATGATTCCTTACTTATGCTCCAGCACAGAGGTCAGGATGCTGCAGGCATGGTTGTTTGTGACAGCAATGATAATTTAAATAGCAGAAAATCAATGGGGTATGTGAGAGATGTCTTTAGGCAAAACCACATGGAAAAACTCCATGGTAACTATGGCATAGGACATGTTAGATATCCAACTGCAGGCGGTGCTGGGAAAGAGTTTGCTCAACCCATGTATGTAAATTCACCTTATGGAATTAGCCTTGCTCACAATGGAAATCTAACAAATTCAAAGGAATTAGCTGTACAACTTTTCCATGCTGAAATGAGACATTTAAACACAGACTCTGATTCTGAGGTTCTTCTAAATATATTTGCACACGAGCTAGGAAAGCAAAGAGAGATTTATCCAAAGCCAGAACATATGTTTAAAGCTGTTACAAAAACTCATAGGAGGTGTGATGGTGCATATGCAGTTATCGCAGTTATTACTGGTCATGGGATTTTGGCCTTTAGAGATAATAACGGCATTAGACCTCTGTCTCTTGGTATCAGAAAAGGTAAAAGTAGAGATGAATATATAGTTGCCTCAGAAGATGCCTTATTTAGCTCTCAAGGCTTCAGTAAATTAAGAGATATAGATCCAGGAGAGGCAGTTTTTATTGATAAAAATGGAGTCTTAAGCTCTCAACAATGCGCTGATGACCCTCAGCTAAGACCATGTATATTTGAACAGGTTTATTTTGCAAGACCGGATTCTAAGATTGATCAAATATCAGTTCATAAATCTAGAATGCGAATGGGTTCAAAGCTTGCAGCAAATATTCTCAAACAAAGACCAAATCACGATATTGATGTAGTAATACCAATACCTGACAGCTCAACAACAGCAGCACTTCAGCTTGCCGCAGACCTTAAGGTTCAATACAGGGAAGGGTTTGTAAAAAATAGATATATTGGTAGAACATTCATAATGCCTTACCAAGAAGAGAGAAAAAAATCTGTTAGGAGAAAGCTTAATATATTAGAGCTAGAGTTTAAGGGTAAAAATGTGTTGTTGGTAGATGACTCGATAGTAAGAGGAACTACCAGTTCTAAGATTATTGAAATGGCCAAAGACGCAGGTGCTAAAAATGTATATTTTGCTTCAGCAGCCCCACAGATTAAGTATCAAAATTTATATGGTATAGATATGCCAGCCACAAAAGAGCTTGTTGCTGCAAATAAATCACATGACGAAATAGCAAATGCTATTGGTGCCGACTGGTTAATTTACCAATCACTTGATGATTTAATTGAGTCAGTTCAAGAAGGTAACCCAGATATAGAAGAGTTTGAAACTTCAATATTTACAGGTCACTACATTACACCTTTGGGAGAAACCTATTTATATGACCTTGAAACCTCAAGGCAAGACCAAGCCAAGCAAGGCCGTGAGGTCAATATAGTTAACTAGGGTTTACTATATTGATAGTAGGAATCTCAGCTGAATTAGCACTTTCTATATAAGTCTCAATCTCATTAAAATTAAGATATTTGTATATCTCATCAGATAATGGATTTATGTCTTCCATATACTTTTGATATTCCTCAGGTGTTGGAAGTTTTCCAATTATTGAAGATATTGCAGCTAGCTCTGCTGAAGCTAAGAATACATTTGCACCATCACCTAGTCTATTTGGGAAGTTCCTTGTAGAGGTCGAAACAACTGTAGAATTAGCAAGCACTCTTGCTTGGTTTCCCATGCATAAAGAGCATCCAGGAAGCTCAGTTCTTGCACCTGATGTTCCAAAGACATTATAAATACCTTCTTCCATGAGCTGCTTCTCATCCATTTTTGTTGGTGGCACAACCCATAATCTTGCCTTAGTTTCATTGTATTTATTAAGCAATGTACCAGCGGCTCTAAAGTGACCTATATTAGTCATGCATGAGCCAATAAACACTTCTTGAATATCTGTATTAGCAACTTCTGATAGTGGTTTAATATCATCAGGGTCGTTAGGACAAGCGAGAAGGGGCTCTTTAATCTCATTTAGATCTATTTCAATAATCTCAGCATATTCTGCATTTTCATCTGGTTCTAAAAGCTCTGGATTTTCCATCCATTCTTCCATAGCCTGCG
>JAQWXQ010000118.1 GCA_029254395.1 SAR86 cluster bacterium
TGAATGAAAATTAGGGCAAGCAGCACGCCACAAAGAACTGACACACCTGCAACAAATAGAAGGTCTATAAAATTAAATCCAGAGCTATTTTTTTCTTCTTCGGCAACAGAAATTTCAACTAAGTCGTCAATGGTTTGGTTATTAGTTTTAATAACTAAAGTTGAGGTGTTTTGTGAAATAATATCTTTAGGTGAACTTGAGAGTGGCTCTATTGATACTAAATCAATTTTTCTATCTTCATTATCTTTTACTAAATTAAGTTCATTTTCTTTATTAATTTTTGGTGCAGTCAAGGTTAATAATGACTTTGCTGGGGTTTTAAAGTCTAGGCTAAATGACTTATTCATCCTTAAAACAGCTGCTTTTGAATCAGATGAAGAGTTTCTAGACATCACTTCATAGCTAGGAACAATAATATCTATATCGTCTCTTACTAAATTTATGTTTTCGTTAATGAATGCTGATGGATTCCCTAAGTATATTGACCACATTATTTGATAAATAGATAAATCATTCGAGGATTTAGCAATATCTGTTGCAAGGCTCCACATGGTTTTAATATCACCAGCAGGTATAGTTTTTCCAGAAAAAGATGGATCTGCTAATTGCTTTTGTGCCACGGATTTAATATCTAGCGCTGGCCTCACCTCATCGTCATCAAGCACTTTTGATAAAGGGTTAATAGAATTAACTGTTGTGCTCTTTTTTCTTTCATCAAATGAGCTTCTGTTTATAGATGGAAGAAAAATAAAAATATCTTTTGCAAAATCATCTTTGATTTTAATCTTAAAGTTAAAATAATCAGAACTATAACTACTAGATACAGCAATTAGAAACTCATAAAACGTATCGTTATCTTTAAGAATAGTATATTCAATTTTTTCGGCATCAATAACCTCTTCAGACCTATACTCAAGAAGCTTTATATCTTTATCATTTAAGTTATTGTCTTTTATCTTTAACTCAATAACCCTTAGTCCTGTTTCGTTTGTACTTATTTTAGGAGAGGAGATTAGGCTATCTGCACTTATTGTTGAAACAACAAAAAATAGAGATGCTAGTAGGTATTTCATTTAATCTTATTTTTCCTTAATAAATTTTCTGCAATCTGGACGGCATTTAAAGCAGCACCCTTCCCATAAACATTGTCTGCAACAATCCATAAAGATACCCAAGTCTCTCCTTGAATAATCTGGCTCCTAATTCTACCAACATAAACATCTTCCGAATCGTTTGCCTGTTCTAGAGGCGTTGGGTAAACAAGATTACCAGGATCATCCATTACGCAAACACCACTGATTCCAGAAAGTGAATTTATAATGTCCTCTCTAGATGCATCATGCTCTAGTTTAAGAAATACTGCCTCAGAATGCCCATTTAGAACAGGTACACGAACACAAGTAGCTTGAACATCAATTTTTTCATCTAGTATTTTTTTGGTTTCCCAGACTAATTTCATCTCCTCTTTGGTGAAATTGTTATCCAGAAATACATCGCATTGAGGTAAAGCATTAAAGCCTATTTTTTTTGGATAAACTTTTGGTTCAGAATTTACATTCGCTATTTGTTCTTTTAATTCTTCTACAGCCTCTTTTCCAGTTCCAGAAACTGCCTGGTATGTAGCTATATTTAAGAAATGAATATTAAATTTATCATGAATGGGTTTTAAGGCCATTAATAGCTGAGATGTTGAGCAATTAGGATTGGCTATCAAGGTCGGTTCTTCAAAATTATCCAATATATCTCCATTAATCTCAGGTATGACAAGAGGAATTTCATCATGGTATCTAAACTCTGATGATAGATCTATTACATAACAACCCTTTTTCACATAGGATTCAGCATGCTTTTTGGCCACAGAGGATCCAGCTGCAAAAATAGTTAAATTTGCATTTGATGCATCAAAAGAATCAACATCGCCAATGGCATAGTCATTGCCCTGAAGAGTTACAACTTCACCGACTGAGGATTTACCCAATGGATAAAAGTTATTTACAAGAAAATTCTTTCTTTCAAGTAGCTGAATAATTTTTTGGCCGACTACGCCTGAGGCTCCAACCAAAGCAAGATTTAATACTTTATCCATTTTTCATTATCTCTATTAATTTTGATGAAACATCTGATGTATTAATAAATTTATCAGATGTGCTTATATCTTTAGTTCTATTTCCATTTTCAACAAATACCTTTATAGCGTTTTCTATTTTATCAGCCAAATCTGGCTGACTGAGAGAATACCTTAATGACATAGCTAGAGAAGCAATCATAGCAATAGGGTTTGCAATATTCTGGCCAGCTATATCAGGGGCACTGCCATGACAGGGTTCATACATCCCTTGAGATGAACTATTTAAGGACGCTGAAGGTAGCATTCCAATAGACCCTGATAAAGTTGCAGCAATATCAGAAAGAATATCTCCAAAAAGATTGCTTGATACAATGACATCATATTGATTGGGGTTAAGTACTAGCTGCATTGCAGTATTGTCAGCTAACTGATGGGATAACTCTACATCAGGATAGTCTTTGGACATATCTGTAACTATTTCTCTCCAAAATTTTGAGACCTCTAGAACATTAGCCTTTTCAACTGAGCAAAGCTTGCCTTTTCTCTTTCTTGCAGACTCGAAACCAATTTTTGCAATACGCCTTATCTCATTCTCATTATAAATCATGGTATTAAATGCATAATTTGGGGTTTCATCCTTAACTATTGCCCTTGGCTCACCGAAATAAACTCCACCGGTTAGTTCTCTTACTATAAGTATATCTAGCCCCTCAATAATATTATTTTTAATAGGGGATGCCGAAGCTAGCTCGTTAAATAGAAATGCTGGCCTAAGGTTTGCAAAAAGTTCGAGCTCCTTTCTAAGAGTAAGTAAGGCTTGCTCTGGTCTATCATTCCAGCTTAGATCTTCCCACTTTGGCCCTCCAACAGCACCAAATAAAATAGCATCTGAACCTTTAGCACAACTTAGAACATCATCAGGTATCGGTGATCCATGAAGATCATAGGCAGTCCCGCCAACGTCCATTGTCTTAATTTCAAAATCTAGAGAATATTCTTCAATAAGGTAATCTAAAATTTCATTTGAAGATTTAGTCACCTCTTGGCCAATTCCATCCCCTGGTAGAATGAGTATTTTTTTAGTCATTTTTGTATATCCATGGTTTTTCTATCATCCGCTTTTCTTCATAAGCAGATATAGCTTCTTTATTCCGAAGTGTGATATCAACATCATCTAGGCCAAAAATAATTCTTTCAAGTAGATTATTATCTACTTCAAAAGCTATCTCACTATCGTTATATTTTAAAAGTTTTTTTTCTAGAAAAATTTCAATGTTTGATGATGAGCTTTCGAATGCTTGGAATAAATTTTCTACGTCATTTTTTGATAAAGTTATTGGTAAAACTCCATTCTTGAAACAGTTATTATAAAAAATATCTCCAAACGAAGATGCTATGACTGCTCTTATTCCAAAGTCCCGAAGTGCCCATACTGCATGCTCTCTAGATGAGCCGCAGCCAAAGTTGTCTCTCGTTAAAAGAACAGACGCACTGTCATAAGGTGAGTTGTTGAGAATAAATTCTTTATTTTTTTCTCTTTCCATTGAAGAAATACCCAGCTTGCCTTTATCCAAGTACCTCCACCCGTCAAAAAGATAATCTTCATAACCAAATTTTTTAATAGATTTAAGATACTCTGTAGGAATTATTTGATCAGTATCTATGTTATCTCTATCAATGGTTGCAACAACTCCATAAATTAATTTTGGATTGATTTGTTTCATGACAAATCACCAACCTTTCCATGTATAGCAACGTGGGCTGCCATGGCTGGGCTCATTAAGTGGGTTCGACCCATATTACCTTGCCTGCCTTCAAAATTTCTATTAGATGTAGATGCGCATCTTTCATAAGGTTTTAGCTGATCTGGATTCATGCCAAGACACATTGAACACCCGGGATCTTTCCATATAAAACCAGCTGCAGTAAAAATTTTATCCAAGCCTTCAGACTCAGCCTCGGACTTAACTGCGCCAGAGCCAGGAACAACAATAGCTTCAATAATATCGTTACTTACTGTCTTGCCTGATATAACATTCGCTGCTTCTCTTAAATCCTCAATTCTTGAATTAGTACATGAACCAATAAAAACCTTATCAAATTTAAGATCAGACAACTTTTGATTGTCCTCAACACCCATATACTTTTTAGCAAGCTCAATATTTTTACTATTTTTTGATGGGGTCTTTGATGAGGGTATTATTTCATCAAAATCTATAACCATTTCAGGAGAGGTACCCCATGTTATTTGAGGTTTTATATCCGACACATCTATTTTCACTTTTTTACCATAAACCGCATCTTCATCTGACTTAAGTGTTTTCCAATAATCAACAGCTTCAGCCAACATATCTTTATCTAAAAAAGAATGTTCTCTAACGTAGTTAAATGTAGTTTCATCAGGAGCAACTAATCCAACTTTTGCTCCAGCTTCAATAGCCATATTGCAAATAGTCATTCTTGCTTCCATAGAAATTGAATCAATGTATGAACCAGTAAATTCTATTGCATGGCCATTACCGCCAGCAGTTCCAATTTTTTTAATCATAAACAGGACTATATCTTTAGAAGAAACACCAGCCTTTGGCTTCCCATCAAATATAACCTGCATGTTTTTTAATTTTGAAATTTTTAATGTTTGAGTGGCCAACACATGTTCGACTTCTGAGGTTCCAATACCCATTGCAAGACACCCGAAAGCACCATGTGTTGATGTATGTGAATCTCCACACACAATTGTCATTCCTGGAATTGTATAGCCTAGCTCTGGTCCGATAACATGAACAATACCTTGATTTGAAGACTTTATATCAAACTGCTTGATACCAAATTTATTGCAATTCTTATCTAGCTCTACGACTTGTATTTTTGATATCTCATCGAGAATATTATCTGTATTAAAAGAATCGCCCCTTGAAGTGGGTACATTATGATCTGGAGTTGCAATATTTGCACCTAGTCTCCAGGGCACTAAGTTCTTTTGATCTAAACCTTCAAAAGCTTGAGGTGATGTAACTTCATGAAGGAAATGCCTATCTATATATATTAGAGATTCACCTGAATCTAATTCGCAAATATGATGTTCTTCCCAAAGTTTGTCGTATAAGGTCTTAGGCATATCATTCAACAAAAGGGAGGTCTTGAGTAATTTCGCCACATTGCGCTCTATTTCTAAGAAGATGATCAACAATAACTAGGTTTACCATAGCCTCAGCAATTGGCACGGCTCTAATTCCTACACAAGGATCGTGTCTTCCAGATACTTTGATGTCAACCTCATTCCCTTTTGCATCAAGCGTTTTGCCCGAGGCCTTAATGCTTGAAGTTGGTTTTATGAGGAAATCTAAATTGATCTCATCCCCATTAGATATACCTCCAAGAATACCACCAGCATTATTTGTAGAGAATCCTGTTTTTCGAATCTCATCTCTAATCTCTGAGCCCTTAAGGGATAAGATATCTTCTGCGTTTCCAATAGAAACAGACTTTACAGCATTGATGCTCATAATAGCCTTGGCCAAATCTGCATCAAGTTTATCAAACACAGGTTCTCCTAATCCTATTGGGCAATTTTTAACACTAACGCCAAGTTTAGCTCCAACAGAATTTCCTTCAGAAATTAATTCTGAAAACATTTCATTTAAATCATCTAGCTTTGTTTCATCTGCAAAAAAATACTTATTTGTTTTTGGAGAATCTAAGTTGATCTTATCAGCTTTAATATCGCCTATTTGACTTACGTAACCCCTTGTTACTACTCCTATATTTTCTAAGTATTTTTTAGCAACAGCACCAGCAGCAACTCGCATTGCAGTCTCTCGAGCACTTGATCTTCCTCCGCCTCTATAATCTCTATGTCCATACTTTGCATGGTATGTAATATCGGCATGATTGGGTCTAAAGGTATCCTTTATATTTGAGTAGTCCTGAGACCTTTGATCTTTATTGTAAATGATAAGCCCTATAGGCGTGCCAAGTGTCTTTCCCTCAAATACACCTGAAAGTATTTGCACAGTATCATCTTCTTTTCTTTGTGTTGTGACGTCTGATTGACCAGGCTTTCTTCTATCAAGCTCTTCTTGAATATCTGCTTCGCAAAGCTCTATTTGAGGCGGGCACCCGTCAATAATACAGCCAAGCGCTGTACCATGGCTTTCTCCAAAGGTCGTAACTTTAAAAATTTTTCCGAAAGAATTCCCTGACATGACAAAATTATAGTCTAAAAATGCGATTCTTATATATTGTAAGGGGTTTTAAGATTTATTAGAACTGATTTTAAGATAATGAAAGCATTTGTTGAAAGTCTATAACGCTCATGTTTTCTAATTTATTTTGATTGACGCATGAATTGTAAATATCGTCAGCTTTTTCTTTATTAAATGTTAATTCAAGATTCTTTTTGAATTTCTTTTCAAGAACAGGAATGCCCTCCTCTCTTCTTCTTTTATGGCCAATTGGATATTCTACTTCGATTGCTTCCGTTGAAGAGCCATCAGTAAAATGGATTTGTATTTTATTAGCAATCGATCTTTTATCTGCTTCATGGTATTCCGCTGAGTACCTCTTGTCTTCGCTAATAACCATTTTTGATCTTAGCTCATCAATTCTTGAATCCGCTGCAACGTCATCCTCATAATCTTCTGCAACTAAATCACCTTTAAGAAGACCAATAGCCACCATATATTGCAAACAATGATCTCTATCAGCAGGATTATTAAGGTCACCAACTTTTGAAATGATTCTAATCGCTGATTCGTGTGTTGTGATATTTACTGTTTCTATTTCCTCAAGCCTGTCTATTATTTCTGGATGAAGTTTTACTGCAGCTTCTACAGCAGTTTGTGCATGGAACTCAGCTGGAAAGCTGATTTTAAATAAAACATTCTCCATGACATAACTATCTAGCTTCTGATGTAATGTGAGTTGTTTTTTATTAAAAGATATATCTTCAAAACCCCAAGTTGGCGCAGATAGTACGCCTGGGTAACCCATTTCTCCTTGCATTACTATCATTGCTAGTCTAACGGCTCTACTAGTTGCGTCTCCTGCAGCCCAACTTTTTCTAGAACCTGCATTTGGAGCATGCCTGTATGTTCTCAAGCTTTGCCCATCAACCCAAGCATGAGAAATAGCATCTTTTATTTGATTAAGATTACCTCCTAATAACTTTGTAGCTATAGCTGTTGAGGCTACTTTTACTAAGACTACGTGATCAAGACCTACTCTATTAAAACTGTTTTTAAGTGCAAGAATTCCTTGGATTTCATGAGCTATTATCATGCAATGTAAAACATCCCTAACAAGAAGAGGTTCGTTACCTTCTTCAACTCTTTTTTGCGAAACATAGTCAGATACAGATAAAATCGCGCCTAAATTATCAGAAGGATGACCCCATTCTGCAGCTAACCAAGTGTCGTTAAAATCTAACCACCTAATAGAGCAACCTATATCAAACGCGCCTTTTACAGGATCAAGTTTGTAGTTCGTGCCAGGCACTCTCACTCCGAAAGGAACTGAGGTGCCCTCTACAACTGGACCTAACATTTTTGTGCAAGCAGGAAATTGAAGGGCAAGGAGACCACAACCAATGGTATCAATAAGGCAATTTTTTGCAGTTTCTAAAGCTAACTCGGATTCAACTTTATAATTGAAAACATACTCAGCTATATCTGAAATTAATCTGTCGTAGTCAGGTCTGACATTAAGATCTACATTTGATGACATGTTTTTATGATCTATCTTTAATATCAACCCATTCAGAGTGCTCAACACCAATGTAATCTGCGCTTGGTCTAATGATTCTATTGTTTGCTCTTTGCTCCATGCAATGAGCAGTCCATCCCGAAACTCGGGACATTACAAATATCGGGGTAAATAACTTTGTTGGTATGCCCATATAGAAATATGCTGGTGCGTGGAAAAAATCAGCATTAGCAAACATTTTTTTCTCGTCGGCCATTACCTTTTCAACTTCTTCTGCTACTTGATACAAGGAATCATTAGGAGCTAGCTTGGAGAGCTCCTCAGCAAGCTCTTTGATTACAGCATTTCTTGGATCTCTAATTGAGTAAACTGCATGTCCAAAGCCCATTATTTTTTCTTTTCTTTCAAGCATTGATAGGATGTTCTCATTAGCTTCTTCTCTAGAAGTCCAATTCTCAATTAATTCCATAGCTTTTTCATTAGCGCCCCCATGAAGAGGCCCTCTTAATGAACCAATTGCAGCAACTACACACGAATGAATATCTGACATTGTTGATGCGCAGACTCTTGAAGTAAAAGTAGATGCGTTAAATTCATGTTCAGCATACAAAACTAATGAAACATCCATGACCCTTCTATGCAAATCAGATGGTGTTTTGCCATGGAGGATATGAAGAAAATGACCTGCCATACTATCTTCATCATTAACTAAATCTATATCTAAACCCTCATGAGAAAATTTATACCAATAAGTAACAATTGATGGCATGGTTGCTATCATTCTGTTAATTGAATTAAGCTGGTTTGAGAAATCGCCCTCAGGCTCTAAATTTCCTAACATTGACGTTCCAGTCCTCATTACGTCCATCGGATGTGCATCTGCTGGTATTTTTTTCAATACGTCTTTCAAATCTTGAGGAAGATCTCTTTGGCCTTTTAGTAAGTTTTTGTAGGAATTAAGCTCATCTTGATTAGGTAATTTGTTGTAAAGAAGGAGGTATGCGACTTCTTCAAATGTCGCCTTTTCAGCCAATGTTTCAATTTTATGACCTCTATATGCAAGTCCTTCAATCTGCCCAACTGTTGATAATGATGTTTCGCCAGCAACCTGGCCTCTTAGACCAGCCCCTTCAAGTTTTTTTACCATTTCTTTCGTCCTCTAGTTTGTTTTGTTGAAAAAAAGCTCATCCAGCTTATTTTCATATTCATGATAATTAAGTCTTTCATATAGCTCATTTCGGGTCTGCATTATATCTAACAGAGGCTCTTGTGTCCCGTCTTTGGCTAGTGAAATGTAAACTTTTTCCGCAATTTGACTCATTGCTCTAAAAGCAGACAAGGGGAAAAGAACCATATCAACCCCAACAGAGCTTAGCTCTTTAGCTGTAAATAAAGGAGTTTTTCCAAACTCAGTAATATTAGCTAAAACTGGTGCTGAGATAGATTCTTTAAGTATTTTATAATCATCGAGACTCGAAACTGCTTCAAGAAATATGCCATCTGCACCCTGCTCGATATAACTTTCTGCCCTCTCTATCGCACCGCTTATACCCTCGCTAGCAAATGAATCAGTCCTAGCCATTATAAAAAATGATTCATCTGTTCGCCCATCAACAGCCGCCTTTATTCTATCTTCCATTTCGGCTGGTGATACAAGTGATTTATTTGGTCTATGTCCGCATCTTTTTTGCGAAATTTGATCTTCTATATGCACTGCTGCTACGCCAGCTTGGATCATCTCTTTAATTGTTCTTGATATATTAAATGCTCCACCCCAACCGGTATCAATATCTACGAGTAATGGTAGAGAAGAAGCATTTGTAATTCGCTTTGCGTCAATAAGAACATCCTCCAGCGAGGTAATGCCTAAATCTGGGATCCCGTAGGATGCTGCAGCGACTCCTCCGCCTGAAAGGTATAGTGCTTGGTGTCCTGATTTTTCAGCTAAAATAGCTGAGTAAGCATTTATAGCTCCAGGAATTACAAGAGGACTATTCTCTTTAAGAGCATTTCTAAATTTTGCGCCTGATGACATGGTCAAAAATTATAAAGCACAAACATGCTAATTCCCAAATGATAATTTAAGAGTAAAATTTGATACCTCTAATTATCCTGTCTCTATTATTCTCTTTTCGCCATTTATTAGTATCTCGAAGGCTGTAGACACAACCACAATATTCTTGTTGGTAAAATTCTTCTTTTTTTGATATTTCAATCATTCTGGATGAGCCGCCCTTTTTTCTCCAGTTAAAATCCCAGTACATCACATTGTCGTATCTTTTGGCAGACCTATGACCAGAATCGTTGATTTGATCCATATTTTTCCATCGCGATATACCTAGAGTAGTAGCATAAACTTTGTAATTATTTTCTTGAGCATATAGTGCAGATCTTTCAAATCGCATATCAAAACATTCAGTGCATCTTTTACCTCTTTCTGGCTCGTCCTCAAGTCCCTTTACCCTTTCGAACCAATTATCCTTATCATAATCAGCATCAATAAAACCAAAACCAAGCTTGTCACAAAATCTTTTATTTTCATCCTTTCTTATTTCATATTCTTCCTTTGGATGAATGTTTGGATTATAAAAATAAACAGTTGTGTCAATTTTTGAAGCAGCAACCGCTTCCATAATCTCACCAGCGCAAGGAGCACAACAACTGTGAAGCAGTAATTTTGCATCTTTAATTGGGAGCTCTAGCTCTGGTCTTTCGTAATTATTGTGTTTTAAATGTTCGCTCATTTTACAAAAATTGAGTTTTCTATAAATGCATTTTCTAAATCATTATAGTTGTCGAATGCTTCAATATGAGGTTGGGAAGATGAGATTTTTTCTGGTGAGTTTATAAAAAACCCTTTCTCTGCAACATCAAACATTTGGATATCATTATATGAATCTCCAGCAGCAAAACATCTATATCCCATAGATTGAAAGCCCAAGATAGCTTGTTTTTTTGCCGTTTCATGTCTTAAATTATATGCTGATATGCTTCCATCATTTTGAACCTCCAAGTTGTGACAAAGCAATAATGGAAAGCCTAATTTCTTCATTAAAGGCTGAGCAATTTCATGAAAAGTATCTGACAGAATAACAACTTGAAAGTTTGATCTTACTTTTTCTATAAATTCTTCAGCTCCTGGGAGAAGATCTAATTGATTCGCAGCACTTTGAATATCAGATAGTTTTACTCCATGATTTCTCATAACATTTAGTCGAAAATCCATAAGCTCTGCATAGCTGGGAATATCTCGAGTTGTTTTATTAAAATCTTCAATGCCCGTATTCAAAGCAACCTGCTCCCAAATTTCAGGGGTTAAAGTTCCCTCCATATCAAAACAAACTATTTCCATTTCCTATCCTTTATTTTTAATACCGTATGGTACATGCCCAGATGTTAATTCTCTAGAGGCCTCTATAATATTATTCTTTTGGTCATCAAAAAATATATCTGCATCAAAGGATTTTAAAAAATCTCTTTTAGGCATGCCTCCCAAAAATAGCGACTCGTCTATTCTTACACCCCACTCTCTCAATGTCTTTATGACTCTCTTATCTGACGGTGCGGATCTAGCTGTAACAAGAGCTGTACGAATGGGACAGTTATCTTGATCAAAATCATTTTGGATCTTATTTAGCTCTAAAAGAAAGTTTTTAAAAGGACCAGCTTTTAATGGGCTTTTGGCATTTTTTTCATTATCTATAAAAGCATCTAAACCTTTTTCATGATAGATTCTTTCTGATTCATCCGAAAAGATAACTGCATCTCCATCAAATGCTATTCGCAATTGTTCTTTAGTTGAATCACTATTTCTAGATTTAGAATTAGAATTAGAAGAAATGATGGTTGCGGCGGCAACTTCTGAATCTATAGCTAATTTAACATCCTCGATACTGCTTGAGAGAAACAAATGAACTCCAAAATCCTTTACATACCTATGAGGACTTTCGCCACCACAAAAAGCTGCTCTACTAATATCTAAATTATGCTCTTCAATCGAATTTCTTATTCGCAATCCTGTATCAGAAGAATTTCTAGATAAAAGTATTACTTCAATTCTTTTTTCACCATCATAGAATTTATTTAAATTTAATATTTTCTTTACAAGAGGAAAAGCCTCTCCTGGCTCAAGAATATTTTCTTCATTTTCTATTTGATATTGTTTATATGACTCAACTCCGCTTTTTTTATAGATATCATGGCTAGCGTCTAAATCAAATAAAGCCCTTGATGAGATTCCTATAATTAGTTTAGATTTGCTCTTGCTCATAATTCTTGAAAAAAATAATCATATTTATTATACTGTATATATATTCAGTATAATAAATATGATTATGAAAGATATTACACCTCAACAAAATAAAGTACTTAATTGTATTAAAGTTTACATTAAAGAAACAGGTTTTCCTCCAACTAGGTCAGATATATGTAAAGAGATGGGATTTAGGTCACCTAACTCAGCTGAAACCCACTTAAGAGCGCTTGAGAAGAAAGGTTTTATATCAATTGCAAGTGGCGCATCTAGAGGGATTTTAGTAATAGATGAGGAAAAAGGATTTTATGAAGAAACTGCAGAGACTGATAGCTACCCTATAATTGGTCTCGTTGCCGCAGGCTCACCAACGCTCGCATCTGAGAATATTGAAAAACAAGTGCCTTGCCCACCTAATTTCTTTGGGTCTTCATTTGATTATTTTTTAAGAGTTAAAGGTCTGAGTATGAAAGATGCTGGCATTATGGAAGATGATCTTATAGCCGTTCAAAAAACACATGATGTGAAGAATGGAGACATAGTGGTTGCTAGAATTGATGATGAAGTCACCGTAAAATATTTTTCAAAGCCTTCCAGCGATAAAATAGTTTTAGAGCCTGCGAATGATGATTTCAGTGATATTGAGGTTGACCTTAGATCTGAAGAGTTCTTTCTGGAAGGTAAATATATAGGCCTAATAAGAGAAAATTAGAAGCTTTAATGAAGAATAACGGGCTTCTTTTTATTTGTTTCTTTTGCATTTTCTAAAAAATCGTCAAAGTCGCCAACATTCATACTTACAGACTCAATACCCGCTTTAATCATCTCTTTAGCAACAGACAATTCCTGACCTTGCAAAAAATCTTTTGATTCACCAGAAAATTCAATTTTTACAATAGGGTTAGAAGGATCATCAGATCTTCTAAGCACGATGGTGCCATCAGGTAATTGCGCAAGTTCAAGATAGTTTGACATATTTTCTCCGTGTTAAATTAGCTTAACATTCATGATGAATTTTTCTAAAGGAAGATATCCATTCACTATACTTATTTAATATTAAATTAAATTTTTTCAAGGTGTTCTTGTTCGATGAAACAATTAAATCTGCATTTGGTGGATCAATTTCTTTTGCAAATATATCTTTAAACTCCTCAATAAGGCCATCTGGTTTTAGCTCTTTGGATATTAGCGCAATGTTATTTTGATGATTAGAAATATTTTTTAGCTTAATGTATGTATTCATATCCATAAAACCATTTATATTAATATTTTGAAGGGTATAAATTTCATTTGCAAAAGCATCCAAGCTTTTTTCTAATGCCATGCAAAAGAATAACCTTAGATTATTATCATCTGATGAATCATCAAATTTAATCTTTTTTAATGTTTCTATAGATAGGTCAAGGTATTGATTAACTGATTCAGTATATTCCACTAATCTTTCAATCTTTGGTTCCAGCCGTCATTCGAATAAACAGCAGTCCACTTAGTTTTCTTTCCGTCTTTTTCAGAAGCGAGATAATGAATATCTTCAGCTTTGTTGTACCTGACTACATATGGATTCCCTTTTTTGTCATGGGTTGGTGCTGAAGCTAGGTAAGCATGTTTCTCTTTATCTTCTAAAAACCTACATGCCTCATTTAACTCATTTAATAAGGTATTGATTTCAGAAACTTTAGGGGCTCTTGTTTCTCTATTTTTAGGAAATTTACTTGCAGCTAAAAATAATCCTTTCATACTATCGCGCAATAAATAATGATCTTCGCACTTAAGACATTTTAAATCTGGCAGAGGTATTGGCTCCATCATTAAGGGTTTAGGTTCCCCGTTTCTCTGAAGCTGCCTAGTCGTTCCACAATTGTCATTAAGGCATCCAAAGTACTTTCCAAATCGGCCTGTCTTTAATTGCATCTCTGAGCCGCACTTGTGGCACTCTATAACGGGGCCATCGTAACCTTTAATCTTGAATTGGCCTTCTTCAATCTCATAACCATTACAATCTGGATTTTTACCACATATATGAAGTTTTCTATCTTCATCAATAAGGAAGTTGTCCATGCTGGTTGAGCATATAGAGCATCTTCTTTTAATCATTAAATTAGAAGCTTCGTCAGCATCATCTACACTTACAGCCTCATCTCCAGAAATTAAATTAAGTGTTGTTTTGCATTTATCATCGCCTTCATTGTTATAGCCTGAGCAACCTAGAAATACTCCATTACTTGAGTTTCTAATAACCATAGTGCTTGAAGAACAGTCTGGACATGTAATATCTGTTTCTACTGGGAGATTAGATTTCATACCACCGTCATCTGACGAGGCAAGAACAAGATCATTTTGAAAAGCACTGTAAAAATCGTTTAAAACACTTTTCCACTCAAGATTACCATCTGCAACTTTATCTAATGAATTTTCAAGGTTAGCAGTAAAATCATAATCCATAATGTCTGTAAAACTATCTAGTAGTCTTTCAGCAACAATATGACCAATTTTTTTTACAAAAAATCTCCTATTTTCTATTTCAACATACCCTCTATCTTGAATAGTAGATATTATTGACGCATATGTCGAAGGCCTTCCAATACCTTTTTTTTCTAGCTCTTTTACCAAAGCTGCTTCTGAAAATCTTGCTGGTGGTTTAGTGAATTTTTGATCAAGATTAACCTTATCAAGACCTAAAATATCCCCCTCTTCTAAAGCTGGAAGAATATCATCTTCTGAATCTTTACTTGCAGCATTTGAAACTTTTGTATATCCATCAAAAACTACCTCTCTGCCTTTCGCAGTAAAGGTATAATTGTCTAAATCAATTTTTGCAGAAGTTGATAAATACTGTGCATCTGGTAACTGGGAGGCAATATATTGCTGCCATATGAGACTGTAAAGCCTTTTCTCTTCTTCAGAAACATTGATCAATTGACTTGATTCCATAAAGGCATTTGTTGGTCTTATGGCTTCATGAGCCTCTTGAGCATTCTCAGTGCTTGAATATATTCTTGGTGCGTTAGTTAAGTACTTTTCGCCAAGATTTTCACTGACATAGTTCCTTGCGTCTTGAATAGATTCTTTGCTTAAACTTGGAGCATCAGTTCTCATGTAAGTTATGTGTCCTGCTTCATACAGTTTTTGAGCAACTCGCATTGTTCTTTTAACATTAAAGCTTAATTTTGTGCTTGCTGCCTGTTGAAGTGTTGATGTTATAAACGGTGGCTTTGGCTTTACTGATACAGGTTTTTTTACAACACTAGATATTTTAAGTGGTGAATTTTTAATAAGATTAACAATTTCTTTTGCTTCTTTTTCAGGAAGTAATGGATCGGATTTTCTTCTAAGCAATGCAAAGTTAATATTGTTATTTATTTTATCAATAGCATTTAGTGATATCTCCCAAAACTCTTCTGGGACAAACTTCTGAATGAGCCTTTCTCTTTCAACAAGAACCCTCAAAGCAACAGATTGTACTCTTCCTGCAGATAAGCCTCTAGCAATTTTCTTCCACAATAATGGAGAAAGTTCAAAGCCGACAACCCTATCAAGAAATCTTCTAGCCTGTTGTGCTTTAACTAAATCTAAATCAATATCTTTAGGGTCAGAAAAGGAATCGATAATTGCATCTTTTGTTATTTGATTAAACCTAACCCTAGAGAATTCATATTTATTTGGGCCTAGAGCTTCTTTAAGATGCCATGCAATGGCCTCACCCTCTCTATCTAAGTCTGTTGCAAGATAAATATGATCGACGCCCTTGGCAGCTTTTCTTAAATCTTTTATAACCTTCTCTTTATCTGGGATAATTTGATAGTCCGCTTTCCACCCGTTGTCTGGATCAACACCCATTCTTCGCACAAGCCTTGCTCTATCGTTTTTAGCTTTTAATTTTATCTTCTGTGCGGGTGATATATCTTTTGGTAACGTTAACCTTTTTGCAGGTGATTTAGATTTACCCTTAGGCAAGTCTCTGATATGCCCTACGCTAGATTTGACTACATAATCTTTGCCCAGATATTTGGAAATTGTTTTTGCCTTTGCTGGCGACTCAACTATTACTAACGAACTAGGCATATTATAAAAACTTATTTAAAAAAATTTAATTTAACACTCTAATTTTTTAATGACATTAGACACTTCATCTAATACTTCAATACCACCTCTTTCATTCCACAAAAATAAAACATGTGTGGAAGAAAAAATGATTTCAGACACCTCTTTTGGAAGTTTAGATAACACTTTTCTAATACCATCGTAGTCATCAGAATACTTTAACTTGAGTGGAGAATACAAAATTAATTCGTCTTTGTCTCTAATAAAGTGTGCTTCTTTTAGATTTGCTGTATTTCTAAACTGATAAACCATTAGTGAAAAATCTTTAGATTTGAAATTAAAATTAGAGATTTTTAGTGCAGTTATCTTAAAACCTTTTTTCATTGCATCTAATCTTAGTTTGGAGATAATCCTGGTATTCTTTGAGGGCATTGCCAAGCTTACTGAACCAAAAAGAAAAAGAATTACCAAAATAATTACTAAAGCTTGCATAAATAATTACTCAAGTATCTCATTAATAATTGAAGGTCCTTTTATAATAAATCCAGTATAGATTTGAATTAAATTAGCTCCAGAATTTAATTTATTATCGAAGTCATTTTTGGTCATAACCCCACCAACTCCAATTAGTGGCACTTTCTCATCAATAGATCTAATGCATCTAATAGCTTCATTGGACTTTGCTAATAATGGAGCACCTGAAAGGCCACCTTTAAAGCTGTGATAATGAGAGTTCTTAAGAAGCTTCTTATCAATAGTTGTATTTGTTGCAATTAATCCGGAAAAATTAAATTTCTTAATCTCTTCAACTATTCTTTCAATAGTCTTATTGGATTCATCTGGAGATACTTTTAGAAAAATAGGCTTAGTATTATTAAGGTCTGAAGAAAGCGAGGCAATTTGTCTAAGTAGGTCTGATAAATTATCTTCATTGTGCAGGTCTCTTAAACTGGGAGTATTTGGAGATGAAATGTTAATTACTATGTAGTCTGCAAGCTTATAGACTTTCTTAAAACAAAAAAGGTAATCATCAATTCTTTTCTGATCTTCAGAGCTTTTGTTTGCACCAATATTTACGCCAATAACGCCATCATAATTAATATTTTTTAAATTTTTTACAAGGTGATCTACTCCTTTGTTATTAAACCCCATTCTGTTAACGATAGCTCTCTCATCGAAAATTCTGAAAAGCCTAGGCTTGTCATT
>JAQWXQ010000128.1 GCA_029254395.1 SAR86 cluster bacterium
TTTTTAGGGTATCAATGAATATTTGGCAAAAAATAATATATTTAGGCCTAGCAATAATAACTACATTGTTAATTTTTCAACTTGGAAAGCTTGAGGATCGTGTAAGAGTTCTTGAAGAAACAATAGAGGAACAGATAGAAAGAGCTGGAGAGATAGCAAAAACAGCCCATACTAATGAAATTATTTTAAGAAATAACTATGCCCCTGACAACGCAGAGATACCTTCGTCGAAAGATATGCTTGGCATAAAATGCAATTTACAAAATTCTTTTAATTCTGACATGGAGCTAAAAGATGAAATCAATATCTTGTTGGATAAAACTAAAGATAGCCTAGTTTTTAATGACATCACTTCAACTGGAAAAAATATGAATGATTATAGAGGTGGGCAGCAGTATATGTTTTGGGGTGATGACCCCGATTTAAGCTATATGATAAATATTCCAAAAAAAGAATTTCATATTCATACTCATGATGGAAGTATGGTTATATATAAATGTAATTTATGATTACTGATAAGAATGAGGCAGTTATAAATAAAATTTTGGACATTATTGATTCAAATAATTCAGAAGGCTCGCCAAAACAAGACCTTATTAATCACTTAAAAAAAAGAATTAGTATCTCTAATCTTGAAAAAGAAAAAATTGATGAGTCTTTAAGAATATTACAAAACCTTAAGGACTAATCAAGCCACCAAGGTTTTGTAATAAAAATATTTTAATTCTCTATCTTAAAGCCATTAGCAGGAACAGTTAGACTCTTACCATCACTATAAACTACTGTAATTGGGTCATTTTTATAGTTATAAGCAACATAGGTAGTTACTCCATTTTTTTCAAAAGCAACTGCCGCTGGGTGATTTGATGTCATCTCACCTGTTCCAATCTTCAGAGTTCCAAATTTATTAAAGACGTTGATCCATTGGTAGGTATGGGCTCTAGACTCTCCAGCCTCAGGACTATAATTTTGATTTACAGAATTAAAGTCGTCAATTGATGCTTGTGGGTCAACCATTGCCCAAAGGTTCCACCATAAATCTTTCCACTCATCATCACCCAGACCGGATGGTTTTCCATTAGATGATTCCTCAAGACCAAGCTGAACATAGTCTGCCATATAATCATCATACAATCCCACATGGAAAATGAGTGGGCTAGATGGTAGCCCCTGAATACCTAAAATATGGGCATACTTTGGGCTAAACCAAGTAGAGAAATCAGCTCCAGCACTCCAGATGATTGATGTAGTTATAAGGTTGTAACCTGATTTAAAGTTATCATCATCGCCGCCTCTATTTTTATAGCCATCGATGTTATTCCAGTATTGCCAATAAGCTGCTGATGTTGATGCATGAAGGTAGGTTCCTCTTTTGACTAGCTCGTCATTTCCAGTAGCAAGGCCATACAGAATAATAGCTCCATATGATGTTGCAGCTTCAGATGTAGATTCGTTATTGTTACCCTGTAAGGCATCAGCTCTGCCATCAGCCCAAGAGAAGCCGTTAGCAGGATCAAAGTTTCTTACT
>JAQWXQ010000136.1 GCA_029254395.1 SAR86 cluster bacterium
TGGATTAGATCATGGGATGATTTAAATATATTTAATATCAATTCCCAACAAGAAATAGAAAAAAGTATTAAAAACTTTATCTAGATAGCTTTAAATATTTTTTTAAGACCATAGATAAAGGATATAATAAACAAATACTATTTAACGAGGTATCTCATATGAACTGGGAAAACAAAGACAAAGACCCTTGGGGCGGTAAAAATAATGCAGGCGATTTTGATGATCTTCTGAAAAAATTCGCTTCAGTTATGGGAGCAAAAAAAGAAGGCTCCTCTAACGGCTCTAATTCATCTGGTGGTGGCTTCAATATGTCTTCTGGAAGAATGTTTTTGTATGCTTTTTTTGCATTTACTATTGTTTATGCATCACAGTGCATTTATCAATTAGACGCATCCGAAAGAGCAGTGATCTTAAGGCTTGGAAAGTTTCATGAAGAGCAAACCGAAGGGTTAAATTTTAGACTAGCAGGCATAGATGATAGGTATATAGAAAATGTATCGCTTACCAGAAGATACACCCAAACAAATAGCATGTTAACGAAAGATGAAAATATAGTTGATGTTACTGTATCAGCTCAATACAGGATTGCTAACTTAAAAGACTTTGTACTAAATGTGAAAGATCCTGAAGGAAGCTTAAGGAATGCTATTGAAAGCGCTTTGCGCCATGTTGTTGGTGATAATACACTTGATCAAACCTTGACTGTAGGAAGAGAGAATATTGCATTTGAAGTTCAAAATAGATTGCAGGCTTATTTGGATCTATACGAAACAGGTCTACTTGTTCAACAGGTTAATATTGAAAAAACAGACCCACCAGTTGCAGTAAAAGATGCATTTGATGATGTGGTAGCAGCTAGAGAAGATAAAGAAAGACTTCAAAATGAAGCAGAAAGATATGCATTAACTATTGTTCCAGAAGCAAGAGGTCAAGCTCAAGCAAGAATTAGAAATGCTGAAGGTTATAAATTAGAAGTTGTAGCTAATGCAGAGGGTGAAACCGAGAGATTTAGTCAACTTCTAGAGGAATATAGTAAGGCTCCTGAGGTAACAAGAGATAGGCTTTATTTAGATGCATTACAGTCTGTTTTAACTAATTCAACAAAAATAATGGTTGATGTTGAAGGTGGCAACAACTTGTTATACCTGCCGCTGGATAAAATTATGGAAGAAAATAAAAAGCAAGATAGAAATAACTTAAGGAGAGCTGACGATGAATAAGAGTTCATATGTATTAGTATTTGCTGCACTAATTGTTGGTATAGCATTTAATAGCTTTTTCATTGTTGATGAGAAAGAAAAAGCAATTGTATTTCAGTTTGGTGAGGCGGTTAGAACAGATATTGATGTTGGTTTCTCTTTCAAACTACCAATTATCCAGGAAGTAAAAAAGTATGACGCAAGAATACAAACACTTGATGAAGCTCCTGACAGAATCTTAACAGTTGAAAGTAAATATCTCTTGGTCGATTCATTCATTAAATACAAAGTATCTGATGTATTAACATTCTATAAAGCCAATAATGGAAGCTTTAATAGTTTAAATAGTTTACTAGGTCAAAGATCTGAATTTGTTCTAAAAAATCAATTCGGAAAAAGAACTGTCAAAGAAGTTGTTTCAGGTGAGAGAGATGAGCTAATGAATACTATGCTTAATCAATTAAATGATTCAGTAGTAGATCTTGGTGTGGAAATTATTGATTTTAGAGTTAAAAGGATAGATCTTCCTTCAAATTTAAGTAATTCAGTTTATGAAAGAATGAGAACCGAAAGAAATAGATTGGCAGAAGAGCTTAGGTCTGAAGGTAAAGAGATTGCAAGAGAGATTAGAGCCATAGCAGATAAAGATAAGGTTGTAATACTAGCAGAAGCATATAAAAAATCTGAGCTTCTAAGAGGTGAGGGCGATGCTGAGGCAACGGCCATATATGCAAATGCCTACTCTGTAGATCCAGAATTCTATGAATTTACAAGAAGCTTAAAGGCCTATACAGAAACATTTAAAAGCAAATCCGACGTAATGCTTATTGACTCAGAGTCAGAGTTTTTTAAATATCTGAATAAACAAACTCAGCCTAAATAGGTTTTCTATGGCAGAAAACACTCTGATCCTTGGGCTTCAATGGGGCGATGAGGGTAAAGGCAAAATAGTTGATGTGCTTAGCCAGGATGTTCATGCCGTTTGCAGATTTCAAGGTGGTCATAATGCTGGTCACACTATAAAGGTCAACGGCGAACAAACAGTCCTCCATTTAACACCCTCTGGTATTCTCCATCCAGGTACCAATTGCGTTATTGGTAATGGAGTTGTGCTCTCATTAAGAGCGCTTGATAAAGAGATTAACGAGCTGATAGATGCAGGTATTTCATTTGATGGTAGGTTTTTTATTAGCTCATCATCTTGTCTCATTCTACCTACACATATAAAAATTGATCAAGTTAGAGATAAAGGAGAGTCAATAGGAACTACTGGCAGAGGTATTGGGCCGGCTTATGAAGATAAGGTAGCCAGAAGAGCTATTCGCTTTGGTGACTTTGCAGACTTAGATGTCTTAGAAGAAAAAATTACTAAGCTAGTAAACTATCATAACAAAGTACTTTCTAGAATGTATGATGAAGAACCAGTTCCAGTCCAGGATGTTCTTGATGAAATTCTTTCATTCAAATATTTATATGACAATTTTTCTAATGACACACAAGATCTTTTGCTTCAATGGGTTCAAGATAATAAGCCCTTGTTATTTGAAGGAGCTCAAGGAACATTACTAGACATAGATCAAGGTACATATCCGTATGTTACATCTTCAAGCACTACAGCTGGGGGAGTATCAACTGGTCTTGGCATTGGCCCCAAATATATTGATAAAGTTATTGGTATAACTAAAGCCTATACAACAAGAGTCGGAGAAGGCCCGTTTATCACAGAATTATTCGATGACAA
>JAQWXQ010000143.1 GCA_029254395.1 SAR86 cluster bacterium
ACAGTTGCCAACCTAGGCGCAATTAATAACTCAAAAACTCTAAATATTTCTTGTAAATCTGGTTCAGTTTTTTCAGAGCCTATTGAAAAGCTAGAGTCCAAATGGCGTGAAGTTTCTCATGCAATTCAAAGCATAAGAGATAATGCAATTACAGCTGATGAAGAGCAAAACCTTCTTTTTGATAAAAATTATAAAGGTCTTTTTTCAAAAACATCATTTAAAGAAAGACAAATAAATACCTCGTTAACTAAACCCAAGGTAGTTGTATTAAGAGAGCAGGGTGTTAATGGTCAAATGGAAATGGCAGCTGCTTATACTTTGGCAGGCTTTGAAGCTATAGATGTTCACATGCAAGATTTGCTGGATGGCAATATTGATCTGTCTTCCTTTAATGGGTTGGCAGCCTGTGGAGGTTTTTCCTATGGCGATGTTCTTGGTGCTGGTGGTGGTTGGTCTAAAACAATTCTTAATAACCCTCTTGTAAAAGATCAGTTCGAAAGATTCTTTTCAAACCAAAACACCTTTACCCTTGGAGTTTGTAATGGTTGTCAGATGGTATCCAATTTAAAAGAGATAATACCTGGAGCAGGTTCCTGGCCATCATTTACAAAAAATATCTCAGACCAGTTTGAGGCAAGGCTAGCTCAAGTTAAGGTTGAGGAGTCTAACTCAATTCTTTTATCAGGAATGGCAGGCTGGTCATTGCCGATAGCATCTGCTCATGGAGAAGGGCATGCTCTATTTAGTGCTGACAGCCATATCAATCACTTAGAAAATTCAAATCAAATCGCTCTAAGGTTTGTTGATTCAGCCGGCTATCCTACAGAAAGCTATCCTTTGAATCCTAATGGTTCTAAATTTGGAATAACTGGAGTGACTTCGTCAGATGGAAGGGTAACTATAATGATGCCACATCCTGAAAGAGTTTTTAGATCTCAGCAAATGAGCTGGCGTTCAAAAGATTGGAAAGAGTTCTCACCCTGGATGCAAATTTTTTATAACGCTTTAGATTTTTCTAAGAACTCTTAATTACCAAAGAGTTATATTTTCTTCTCTAAAGATATATTCGCCCTTTTGCTTGTCTGAGAAATAATGTCTAAGTGTCTTCTCAACAGTAGGAAATGCTAGTTCGTCCCATAAAATCTCATCCTCGCCATGAAGCTCAACCAGCTGGCTCTCAGAGGTTGGACCAAAGTTTTCATCTAGCAAATCTGCAAGGAAGAACATATGCACTTGATTAATGTGGGGTAGGCTAAAGAGGGTATAGGGTTGTATTACTTTTGCATGCGAGCCCGTCTCTTCAAAGGTTTCTCTTAATGCACCTTGCTGAAGTGTCTCAGCATTTTCCATAAACCCAGCAGGCAATGTCCACATACCTTTTCTAGGATGAATATTTCTTTTGGCCATAAGAATTTTTTCACCTCTAACGCAAAGAGCCCCGACAACCATATTAGGATTGGTATAAAAAATATTTTCACATTCAGAGCAAATATATCTTTTAACATGATCACCTTCTGGAGTGATAAATTTGATTTTTGAGCTTCCGCAGTCTGAACAATACTTCAATTTTTTTCCCTTCAATAACAATTTTTTAGCTTAAGACGTTAAACTTATCAACGTGGAAGATAGCATAAAGCAAAAGCTCTTAAAATTAAATCATATGCCGGTAACTGAGTTTAAAAAGGCTGGTGTTCTCATTGGTATTTTGTACTTTAATGAATATATAAAAAATCCACATATTATTTTTACCCAAAGATCTACAAAACTATCTTCGCATTCAGGGGAGGTTAGCTATCCTGGTGGAAAATGGGAGGATGGAGATATAGATCTCTTAGATACAGCGTTGCGAGAATCTAATGAAGAGATTAATTTGAATAGGTCAGATGTAGTTGCTCTAGGGAACTTACCTTACTTAATTTCAAGACATAAAATTGAAGTACATCCCTATGTAGGCTTGATTACAAATGAGCAAGACTTAATAGGAAACTTTGAAATTGAGGAGATCTTTACAGTACCTGTAAGTTTTCTTAAAGATGAAAAGAATGCAAAAATGCATGACAAAATCAAAGGAGATATAGATCTAAAAATTCCAAGCTGGGATTATAATAATCAGAGAATATGGGGCTTAACTGCTATGATTACAGCAGATTTAATAAATATTTGTTTTGATGGAAATATTGAAACAAATTTAACGCAAATAAGAGAGCAATATGATAGCTACCCTAGGGGATAAAAAACTAGTTACCTTCTCAGATGATTTTTGGATTGCGCCTGACGCTAATGTAATTGGGGATGTAAGAATGTCTAAGGATTCAAGCATATGGTTTAACGCGACCCTGAGAGGAGATAACGAACCAATTATTATCGGAGAGGGCTCAAATATTCAAGATGGTTCTGTGATTCATACTGACCCCGGTCATGCATGTAATATTGGAAAGTTTGTAACTGTTGGTCATATGGTCATGCTTCATGGCTGTGATATTGGCGATGGGAGTTTGATTGGTATAGGTTCAGTTGTATTAAATGGTGCAAAAATTGGTAAGAATTGTATTATTGGCTCTAAGGCATTAATTACCGAAGGAATGGAGATACCTGATGGATCTATGGTTATGGGTATGCCAGGAAAAATAAAAAGAACGCTGAGTGATGAAGAGCAAAAAATGATACCTTTGAGTGCGCATCACTATATAGAAAACTATAAGAAATATAAAAAATTATTAGAAGTTAAAAATGAAAACAAGTGATATAAGAAAAGCATTTCTAAACTTTTATGAGTCTAAAAATCATACAAAGATAGATTCTAGTTCTTTAATACCAGTAAATGACGATACCCTTTTATTTACCAACGCTGGAATGGTTCAATTCAAGGATTTGTTTTTAGGTACTGAAAAAAAAGACTATGTTAGAGCCACATCATCACAAAGATGTATAAGGGCTGGGGGAAAGCATAATGACTTAGAGAATGTTGGCTACACCTTGAGACACCATACTTTTTTTGAAATGCTTGGTAACTTTAGTTTTGGTGACTACTTCAAAGAGGAGGCCATTGGATTTGCCTGGGAGTTCTTAACCAAAGAACTTAAGCTTCC
>JAQWXQ010000012.1 GCA_029254395.1 SAR86 cluster bacterium
AATTCAAAGAAGAGGCGCAAAGGCTTTATTTAGATTTCTGGGGCTCAAGCCAAAACGATAAAAGGCGAAGCCAAGAAGGTACTTATTTTAACAATATACTTAATATTGATGGTTTAAAAGTAAATATTATTGGTTTAGATACAAGGTATTTTAGAAGTACAACAAAAAGCAGAAAGGACAACTATGAACCAATAGATAAAAACAATATTACAATGCTTGGTGAAGATCAATGGCTCTGGCTAAATGAAGTTATTTCTCAAGAAGCAGACTTAATAATCCTACTCTCATCAGTACAGGTACTACCTACTGCACATAGCTGGGAGAAATGGAATATTTTCCCAACAGAACGAACAAAGCTTTTAAATCTTTTAGAAAAAGAAGAAACTAAAACAATCATTCTTTCTGGGGATAGGCATAAGGCCGGTTTCTATGAGTATGGAGAGCTGTTTGAAATTAGCTCATCTTCTCTGAATAAAGCAATTAAAAAAATATTTAAAGAGCCTAAAGAATATGACCCTCTTCAGATTGGAGAAATGGTGTTAAATGTTAATTACGGTTTATTAAAAATAGATACTAAACAAAAACTAGTTGTATCTGAAATAAAAAATATTGATGGGGAAACAGTTCTAAAAAAGGTGGTTAAATTTTAATTAGCCCATTATGCAAATGGGCTTCTCTGGTTTTATCTAAAAATTTGATTAGATATTGTTGTTAAGTCTCCGCTCTTCATTAAGATATTAATTCTTTCAGCTAGAGTTTTAATATATGAATTAAATGATGTTGTATTGTTCATATTAAGCTCCTTTGTTACAGTTGTGTATAAATAATAAGCTAATGTTACATTTATGTGACATTTGTGTCAAGGATAATAAATGGATATTGGAATAATTGGTGCTGGAATGAGCACAGTTGGCTTTATCACCAACTTAAAGGGCTCTCATGAAATATCTATTTTTGACAAGGCCAGAGTGGCTGGTGGGCGCTTAACAATGCATTCTGGGGCGCACGAAGGCAATATTATTAAATTTAATTTAGGTGCACAATATGCAAAAGCACATTCATTAGATTTTAAAAAAGTCTTAGAGGATGCTGGATGCAAGACTTTATCAGGCTCGATACTAGACAACCTGAGTAAATCCATTATCAAATCATCTGATAAGTTCGTTCACAAAGATGGCTTGCATAGTGTTGTTGGATATCACTTAGCTGATAAAAAAATAGAACTGGAGAGATTAGTTACAAATATTAACTTAAAAGAAAGCATACTCAGCTTTAAAGACAGTCCTGAAAAAAAATTTGATTTGATAATTTCCTCAATACCCCTCCCCCAATTTAATAATATTGCCAATATTAATACTAGCTTCAATGCTGATCTATATTCAAAATGTCTTGCAGTGGGTGTTTTATTAAAAAATGATATGCCTTTTAGACATAGTTGCTATAAGAATATATCTGATAAGTTAAGTTGGGCTTCTCTATCAAGCTCATTTTGTGACGAATCACCAACCTCAATAACTTTACATTTCTCACAGGACTTTAGTAATAATTTTTTTGATCTTGAAAACAAGGATATTGCAAGTATAGCTATAGATGATATTGTTAAATCACTTGGTATTGATAAAGCTTTATTTACAGATAATATTAAAGTTTTTAAATGGAGGTATGCTCTTTGTAAAAAAAACTATACCAAGGAAGGTTATATGAAAGTAAATGATAATG
>JAQWXQ010000016.1 GCA_029254395.1 SAR86 cluster bacterium
GTTCTATTTGGGCTAAATAAAGAATTATTTTTTCTAATTGTTATCCTATCCAATAACTTGCTGTATGCCTTTCCACCAAATATAGCTATTAAAATTGAGACAAGTTTTCTTTGGGAAAGAATTACTTTATTAGGTATTAATGAGGAGCCAGACAAGACTAATAAATCAATATTTTTATATTCTTGAACTACGCCCAATGCAATCCATGAGCCCATGCTATGACTAAATAAAATTTTTTTTAAATCAGGAAATTTAGCATTAGCATAATCGAGAACTTCTATTAAATTACTCTCAACATTTACAAGATCATCCCCTTCACCAAAATAACCAGGCAAACCGCCTTCATCTATGAATGATCCATGGCCAATATGATCTGCAGAAATAACATGGTAACCAGATTTATTAAAATGATTTATCAGCCAATCATATCTTTGCATATGTTCAGCCATTCCATGGCTAATAGTCACTACACCTTTAATGATAGGTTGAGTAGAAAGAGATTCATGGATGAAATTTTTATCAATAGTTAAATGGCTAAACATAATTTATAATAACCCAACTTTAAACATTATAAGTATTATGAATGATATAAGCATTATTGGAACGGGCCTTTGGTATCCTGAAGAATTGACTACAAATAAAGAGATTGTTGATTCTTTTAATACTTATGTTGACAACTTTAATATTGAAAATGCATCTTTGATTGAAAGTGGGAAAATTAAAGCAAGATCGCATTCATCAGAAGAGTTTATTCTTAAGGCATCTGGTATAAAAACTAGAAGGATTATTGATAAAAAGAACTCGCTTAATCCCAACATAATGAAGCCAATTACAGATAACGAAGATGAGTCGAAGTTATCTTTTTTAGCTAAAGTAGGAATCGAGGCTGCTAAAAAAGCAATGTCTGAAGCAAACATCTCAGCTGATCAAATTGATGGGGTTATACTTGGCACCTCTCATTCTGGAAGAAACTATCCCGCTGTTGCTATTGAAATCCAAGAAGAGCTTGGAATTGATGGATATGCCTACGATATGCTTGTAGGATGTTCATCGACAACTTTTGCACTAAGCAATGCATATACAGACATTGCATCAGGGATGGCGGATACAATCTTAGTAATTAACCCTGAGATAACAAGCCCTGGTTTCAATTTTACAAATAGAGATGTGCATTTTATTTTTGGGGATGGCTGTGTTGCTACCATTCTTCAGCGATCAAATAATTTTGGTTTTAAGATAATTGATAGAAAGCTAGTTACTAAATTTTCAAATAATATCAGAAGTAATTTGAGCTACCTTAATAGAACTGCTTCGGATCAGAAAACTGAAGATGAGTTATTGTTTTATCAAAATGGTAGAAGTGTTTTTAAAGAAGTTTGCCCTCTTGTTGCTAAGACTATTCTCGAACAATTATCAAAAAATAATATTTCTCCAAATGAGATATCTAAATTTTGGTTACATCAAGCAAATGGAAAAATGATCAGATTGATAGTCTCAAAAGTACTAGGGACTGATACCTTTGATGAGGATCTTGCACCTCTTCCAATGAAAGATTTTGGAAATCTTGCATCTGCAGGATCAATGTTTGCATTCAATCTATATAATGATTTAAAAAAAGGTGAGAAAGGTATTATTTGCTCATTTGGAGCAGGCTATTCTATTGGTTCACTAATAGTTGAAAAAAACTAAAATCCACTAACATTTAGATTAAATATATTTATAATATACAAATGGCACAATACGATTCAGTTATAGTTTTCATTTTAGCAACAGTATTTATTTCTTTTTATTTTTACATAGAAGCAAGACCTCACGGCTCTTCCTTGATTGCTGATATTAAAAATACAGTTCTTAGATTTTTAAGAATTAAATAAGTTGATAAGAAATAGATATTTAGTTTTTTTATATATATTAATTGCTCTCGTTCTCGGGGGACTATCATCATCAAATACCGCATCTGATCCCTGGTATCAAGATTTAGTAAAATCTAGTCTTAATCCACCTGGTTATGTTTTTGGTATTGTTTGGCCTATTTTGTATGTTTTGATGGGTGTATCTGCTTTTCTTACCTATTCAAAAGTTTATAAGCTGTTTTTATTGCAGCTAGTATTTAATACAATGTGGTCTTGGCTATTTTTTGCATTTCATCAGCCGGTAATAGCTCTAATTGATATATATCTGTTGATTGGATTAAATATTTATTTGATAAATGTAATGTGGAAAATAAGCAAGCTAGCTGCTTACTTGTTTTTACCATACATCATATGGCTACTATTTGCCTCACACCTAAACTTGGTTATTGTTCTATTTAATTAGATATAAAGAGAAAGGACTAGCCCGGTCATACATGA
>JAQWXQ010000035.1 GCA_029254395.1 SAR86 cluster bacterium
AGGCTGCGGAAGAATATTTGAAGGAACTTTTGATCAAATGTATAAATCTTTACTAAAACTTAAAAAGTTACCAACTAATACTAAAATCTATTGTGCTCATGAATATACTGAACAGAATCTTTACTTTGCTAGTTATGTTGAGCCCTCTAACGCGGACCTTTTGGATAGACTTAAGAGAGTTAAAGAACAGAGGCAGCAGAACCAAATAACTTTGCCAAGTTCTATTGGTGAGGAGTTAAAAACAAATCCTTTTCTTAGATGTGATAATAAAAATATACGAGAATCCATATTTAGCAAATATAATGTGCAAGGAAGCGACACAGAAATATTTGAAGCAGTAAGAAATTGGAAAGACGTATTTTAAAATTTAAATTAATAATTATTTCACTATTTATTTATGGGTGTAACTCTGTGCCTGAAGATTTAGCATTTAATGAAAAAGTTATAAATCCAACCAATACCGTATCTACCAATCTAGAGAATGAAATAATTGAAGCTTTGCCAAATCCATTAAATGTATGGGAGCATCTTAAACAGAAGTCTGATTATGATGATGTGGAGATTGACGAGCAAACGCTAAAGTATATGAATAGGCATTTGCAAAACTTAGAGCTTTTTGAAACCTATCTAAATAAATCAGAGTATTTTATTTTTCATATTATAAAAGAGCTTGAAAAAGAAAATCTTCCTGTTGAGCTCGCTCTTATTCCATTTGTTGAAAGTGATTATGATCCCTTCTCTATATCTCCATCAGGAGCAGTCGGTATATGGCAATTCATGCCAACAACGGGTAGCTTGTTTAACTTAAATAAATCCTGGTGGAATGAAGATAGACATGATGCTTTTAAATCTACTGAAGCTGCAGTAGGTTATTTCTCCTACTTATTAAAAAGATTTGATGGTGATATATATTTAGCTATTGCTGCCTATAATGGAGGTCCAACATACCTTGATAGGCAAATAAAAAGGAACAAGAGACGAGGTTTGGGCACTGACTTCTGGTCCCTCAATCTTTCAAACCAAGCCACAGATTATGTTTATAAGTTTATAGCTCTTAGAGAACTTATTATTAACAGCGATAAGTATGGCATCAAATTGCCTGATATTCCTTTTAAACCACGTGTTGTAAAAATAGAGATTCCTGGGCAGGTAGAAATACTTACTATAAGTGAGCACCTTGGTCTAAAACCTGAGCTTATTTACAAGCTTAATGCTGGATACACAAAATGGGCATCTGCACCAACAGATATAAGCAGCTTTTACATACCTATTGAAAAAATTAATTTACTTGATGATCCTGATAATCCTCTCAACAGTATGAATAAAATTAACTGGATTTCTCATGTTGTTCAGAGCGGAGATAGCTTATGGAAGTTAGCAGATAAGTACGATACTGAAGTAAATATTATTGAACAAATCAATTACTTGGATAATTCTTTATTAACTATTGGAATGACTCTTCTAATTCCGCTTAGCAAGTCTGAATCAAATAATTTTATACCCTTTGAAATGCATGTTGTTTCCGAAGGGGATACTCTTTGGAGTATTGCTGATAAATATAAAATTGCGATGAGAGATCTAACTAGAATGAATGACATATCATCAAATGACTATCTCCAATTAGGGCAACAATTAAGCATTGGTAATAAAAATATCCACAGAAATATAGAATCTAGAAAAAGAACTATTCTATATTCAGTGAAGCAAGGCGATAACCTTTATAAAATCGCAGAACTGTTTGATGTAAGTATAAAAAGTATTAATGAAATTAATACACTCAGCGATAACAGATTAAAACCAGGTCAAATAATTAAAATTGCTATAAGAGCTTTTTAATTGTCAGATGTTTTAGGGTCTAAGGCATCTCTCAAACCATCACCAAAGAAATTGAGTGC
>JAQWXQ010000056.1 GCA_029254395.1 SAR86 cluster bacterium
TGGTGGCTATGGGTGGAATTGAACCACCGACCCCAGCGTTATGAGTGCTGTGCTCTAACCGTCTGAGCTACATAGCCAATCGTTGAATGATAATTATATATAAACGATAGTCAATATAATTTTTTACTTAAACATTAAATTTAAAGTGGATGACATCCCCATCCTTCACAAGATACTCTTTGCCTTCAAGCCTTAGCTTTCCCTTCTCTTTGGCCCCTGATTCACCCTGACACTCTACATAGTCATTAAAGGCGATAACTTCAGCTTTGATAAAACCTTTTTCAAAATCAGTATGAATAACCCCTGCAGCATTAGGCGCAAGTGAGCCTTTTCTAATCGTCCAAGCTCTAAGTTCTTTAGGTCCTGCTGTAAAATATGTCTCTAGTCCTAATATTTCATAACCTTTAAATATTATTTTATTGAGAACTGGCTCGTCCATATCCATCAATTCTAAGTATTCTTTTTTTTCTACTTCATCCTCGATAGAGGCTATTTCTTGTTCAATTTTTATTGATGCAGGTATCACCATAGAGTTACTTTGTTTTGCAAACTCCTGAAGTTTGGCTAACTCATTATCCGACGAACCATCATCAGATATGTTTGCTATATAAAAAATGGGTTTTGTACTTAAAAGGTGATACCTATTAACAATTTTTTTGTCATCAACCTCATATTCATTGATATCAATTAGATTACCAGCCTCAAGTTTAGTCTTTATTGCTGATAGCAAATCATAATCACGTTTATTATCTTTATCATTAGTCTTTAGAAGTTTTTCACATTTAACCAATCTTTTACCAACTGACTCTAGATCAGCCATAATTAGCTCGAGGTTTATTATTTCAGCATCTTTAACTGAATTTATTTCACCGTCAACATGTGTAATATTTTTATCCTCAAAACACCTAACAACATGAGCTAGAGCATTCATCTCTCTTATGTTAGATAAAAAAGCGTTTCCAAGGCCTTCACCTTGTGATGCGCCTTTAACTAAACCAGCTATATCAACTAAATCAAGCGTTGCAGGGACTATTTTCTCTGAGGATACTATTTTTTGAAGCTCCACTAATCTATTATCAGGCAATTGCACCTTTCCAACATTAGGCTCAATTGTACAGAATGGAAAATTTTCAGCAGGAATAGAGGAGTTGGTTAATGCATTAAATAAGGTGGATTTACCAACATTTGGTAGACCTATAATCCCACACTTAAATCCCATTTAACTAGTGTGAAGCTTTTTTTGAGCTTCAGCATATTTTTTATTACAAATATCATCAAATACATTAGTAAAGTTCTTATAACCTTTATCAATAAGATGTTTATCAGTAGGGCTAAATTTATTTAATACCCACCTATTCACTTCTGACTTCATACCTGGATGACCAATCCCAATTCTAACTCTTGAGAACTCTCTTGATGATGTCCTATGGAATATATCCTTAAGACCATTGTGTCCACCATGACCACCATCTATTTTAAAGCGAACATCGCCAGGGCCTAAATCTAGGTCGTCATGCATTAAAATAATATTTTTAGGATCCAAGTTTTTATTCTTCATTACCTTAGATACACTCACACCACTATTATTCATATAGTTATTAGGTATTACCCATAGAATTTTATTTTCATGAGATGATGAAATGGAGGCTTCGTATTTTTTCTTTTCTTCGAAAACAAGCGAATAAGTTTTGGCCAATTCTACTAACCAATCTTTTCCTACATTATGTTTTGTTTGATCATACTTAGATCCAGGGTTACCAAGACCTATCAAGCAAAGATCATACATAAGTAAACCTATCTAAGTTACTCAGACTCTTCGGTAGAATCCTCATCTGAAGCATCTTCATCAGCATCGCCTTCTTGAACTTCCTCGCCATCAGCAGGGATAGGCTCTTCTTCTACAACGGCTTTAGGCGCATTTATTGATACAATCATCTGGTCTGTAGATTCATCTAAACCAGGTATTTCACTTCCCTTAGGAAGATTAAGTTCTGAAAGTCTTATTGCACTTCCTAAAGCAAGATTTTGTACATCAACCTCTATAGACTCAGGTATATCACCGGCTGAACAAAGTATTTCTATCTCTCGTATTGATTTATTAATGACTCCACCCTCGTTTTTAACACCTTCACACTCTTCTTCGTTAGTGAAGTTAACAGGGATGACAACTTTTAATTTTGTTTTACTTGATACTCTTTGAAAATCAGCATGCAAAAACCTGCCTTTCGCTGGGTCTTTTTGAAGTTCTTTGAGTACAACTTTTTCTTCAAGCTCACCAGTTTTAATTATCAGAACCTGAGTATAAAAAAGTTCATCTTGTGATGCTTTTGTTAATTCGTTTAATCTAAGTTTAATATTTAATGAGTCTTTCTCAGCTCCATAAATAATAGCTGGCACCATACCATCGATGTTTCTAATAACTCGTGCTTTGTTAGATCCAGTTCTTTCTCTTGGATCTGCATTTAAAATAATTTGTTCGCTCATAATATCCTCTTATATAAATATTTCACTTAATGATTCATCGCGACTTAATCGCTTGATGCACTCGGCAATAATCGAGGCCAGTGAAATGACGCGTATTTTACTGCATTTTTGTGCTTCATGGGACAATGGAATTGAATTAGTTACAACTAACTCATCAATTTCTGATTTTTCAAGTCTTTCTATTGCAGGACCCGATAAAACAGGGTGTGTAATATATGCTTTAACAGCTTTTGCTCCTTGTTGTTTGAGTGCAGCTGCAGCGTTACATAAAGTGCCTGCAGTATCTATAATGTCATCAGGAACAATGCATACTTTACCTTCAATATCACCAATGATATTCATTACCTCAGATTGATTTGCAGCAGCTCTTCTTTTGTCAATAATTGCTAAGTCAGTATCATCTAATAACTTTGCAAGAGCCCTAGATCTCACAACACCACCAACATCAGGAGATACAACTACTATTTCATCTCTTTCATTTGTATCTTTTATATCATCAACCATTAGCATAGTTGCATATACATTATCTGCAGGCATATCAAAGAAACCCTGAATAGTTTCAGAATGAAGGTCAATAGTTAAAACTCTATCAATACCAACACTATGAAACATATCAGCAACAACTTTAGCGCTTATTGGAACTCTAGCAGATCGAACTCTTCTATCCTGTCTTGCATATCCATAATACGGAACGATTGCTGTAATTTTTGATGCAGATGAACGTTTTAATGCATCAGCTAAGAACATTAACTCCATTAAGTTTTTATTACTTGGAGCACATGTAGATTGAATTATAAATGTGTCGTGACCTCTAACATTGTCTTCAATTTGTACTTTAATCTCACCATCAGAAAAGTATCCAACATCGGCAGGAGCTACTACAGTCCCAAGAATTGACGCGACTTCATTTGCTAATTCAATATTTGCAGTTCCGGTAAAAAGGTCAATTTTTTTAACATTCATAAATTAGTCCAAAAAAATGGCTGGGGTGGAAGGATTCGAACCTACGCATGACGGGATCAAAACCCGTTGCCTTACCGCTTGGCTACACCCCATAACTCTAAAATTTCATGGTCAAGGGTGCATATTGTAATGGTTTAGTTAAAAAGAATCTCCAATTGGATGGAATTATTTTTAAAATTTTATCTAATTCGTGATGCGACTCATAGGCTACAAACATGCTTGACCCACTTCCAGAAAGGCACAGCTTAAAGTCATCTCTATATTTTGTAACAAAATCATTTATTTCGTTATTTAATGATTTGTATACATTCCAAAATGAATTTTGCTTATCCAAATCTAAAGTAGTGCCTCGATCAAATTTTTTGTACATTTCAGCAGAGGAACAATGAGTATTCGGATATATTATTAAGAAGTCTTTGCTTTCACTATTTTTATTCACAAGCTTTTCTCCAATGCCACTTACATATGCATTACTTCCATTTATAAAAAAAGGAACATCTGCTCCCAATTTAGCACCCAAGGCCATTAATTCATTTTTATCTAAATCTATATCCCAGATTCGATTGAGAACCACTAGAGCAGTTGCTGCATTCGAACTTCCTCCACCCAAACCAGACCCGGTTGGTATATTTTTATTTATTTCAATTTTAACTGAATGATTGGCATCTGATGTTTCATTAAGAAGCATAGCAGCTTGGTAAACAATATTCTCATGCATTTCAATACCAAGATCACACTCAACTTGCACACCCATGCTAGATTCTTTGAAAGATAATTCATCACAAATATCAACCAATTGAAACGCAGAATCAATCTCATGATAGCCACTTTCAAGTTTTGATAAAATATGGAGGTAAAGGTTTATTTTAGCAGGCGACTTTATTTTTATCATTTTCTTAAGATTTAACGTACCCATTAACTTGAAATTCATATCCTCTTATCTCAAATGAAGTTTTATTTTCGATTTTTGAGCATACCAATCTGATGTTGTTATTTTGAACAAAAAGATACTCAGGTCTATCTTTTATCTCACTATCTTTAAGAAGGTTTTTTGAATCAAGGCACTGATTTAACCAGACATAGATTTTTTTATAATCAACATTTCTCAAATCTGAATTCACAAACATATTATTTGATGGGGTTGATTCTATATCCCCATTGCGCTTAACGCTCAAATCCAAAACATTCCCAAAAAATGGTTTGCTTACCTGTATAATGAATACATTGCCTTGCTTAACAATGCTTGTAGTAAATGCTGAATTGAAATTCGAGTTATCAGCATAAAATTTACCAGTATAAATTTGTTGCTTTGACGTAAGTAGTGAATTTGAAGCGCATGAAAATAAGATGGGCATTAGTAAAAACAAACATAAATTTTTATAAATGGAATTACAACTTTTCGGCATAAATCACAAAACCTCTAATGTTTCTGAAAGAGAAAGATTTATTATAAATGAGTCTAATCAATTTTTACTCAATACCTTAATAAAAGATAAATATAAAAATACTATTGTTTCATTTTTTGGCTTGTCCACGTGTAATAGAAGCGAAATATACATACTTGGAAAAAAGGGAGTAATTAAAAGTTTTTTTGAAGAGGCCTCTAAATTATTTTATTTAAATGAAATAAACATTTCTCAATTTTACTTTCTCCAAGACGAGGATGCTTTCATTCATATGTGCAAAGTTGCAGCTGGTATTGACTCCCAAGTCTTAGGTGAGCAAGAAATTTTTGGTCAATACAAAAATGCGATCGCACTTTCGAAAAGTATCGGAGTCATGGACTCTAACTTGCAAAGATATGCCAATAAAGCAATTGAGGTTGTAAGAAAGGTTAGAACCAATACCAATATTGGCGTAAACCCTCTTTCAATAAGTGGCCTTTCTTTAAAATTAATAAAAAATATATTTGAAAACCCAATTAATCAGAAAATTTTAGTAATAGGCGCTGGTTCTTTGGCCCAGGATGTAATTAAAAATCTTTATAACAAAGGCGTGAGAGATATTAGGGTTGTTAACAGAAGTGTTAAAGAAATTATTATTTCTGACTCTTTTGGAATAGCATCTTCGCCATTATCAACATTACATAGCGAACTTGAACATGCTGATGTAGTTATAGCTTCTGCAATAACAGAATTACCTATTATTGGTAAAGGCGCAGTAGAAAAATCATTATTTAAAAGAGGAAATAAACCTTTACTTCTTATTGACTTAGCAGTTCCAAGAAATATTGAAGAAGAGGTTAAAGATATAGAAACAATTTACCTTTACACAATAGATGATATTGAAAAAATAACACAAGATAACCTTGGTCAAAGAAGGATTGAGGCTGAAAAAGCGTTAAACATGATTGTAAGAGAATCTCAGAATGCCTTATTCGAGCTTAGAAACATTAACTTTAAATCCTCTTTAAATAGAGATATATACAATCTTTTAAATAGTTTAGATGATGGTGAATTATCCCGATTTAAAAAAGACATAAACCATAAAGATCTTATTATGAATTTACTTTCTAACAACTCTTTTTATGATGATTCATTTGAGACTCTTAAAGAAATAAATAAAGTTGATAAACATATTGTTAGCTCAATGGTTAAGGGGTACTTTGATGCATAGCTCAATGAACATAAAGCTTGATAAGCTTAAAGAAAGATTGAATGAAATTCAGGAGATGCTATCTCAGCCAGAAGTTGTAAATGATATGGAAAACTATACTGCGTTAAATAAAGAGTTCTCTGAGCTTGGCCCAATTGTGAGCAAATACAACGAATACATAGAATTAGATAACGCAATAAATGAAGCTAAGGAATTATTGCAATCTGATGATGAAGACATGGTTCTTCTTGCAGAAGAGGAAATTGCTGAGGCTGCCAATAAGCCTGAAATCATTGAGCAAGAGCTCAAACTGATGTTATTACCCAAAGATACAGCAGATGATGGTTCTGCATATATAGAAATAAGAGCTGGGGCAGGTGGAGATGAGGCTGCTATTTTTGCTGGTGATTTATATAGAATGTACTCTCGACTTGCTGAAAGAGAGGGCTGGGTATTAGAAGAAATTAACATGCGCCCTGCAGAGCAAGGTGGCCTGAAAGAAGTAATTGGCAAATTGGAAGGCAAAGGGGTGTTTAAAGTTCTCAAATTTGAATCTGGTGTTCACCGTGTACAAAGAGTGCCTGAAACCGAATCACAAGGCAGAGTCCATACTTCAACGTGTACAGTGGCAATTCTTCCTGAGGTAGAAGAAGTTCAGGACATTCATATAGATAAAAATGACCTTAGAGTTGATACATTTAGAGCATCCGGAGCCGGTGGCCAGCATGTTAATAAAACAGACTCAGCTGTACGATTAACCCATACGCCTACAGGATTGGTTGTAGAGTGTCAGGATGGAAGATCTCAGCATAAAAATAAAGAGAAAGCGATGTCTCTCTTAGCCGCTAAGTTAAAACAACAAGAAATAGATTCCCAACAACAGAGTATTGCAAGTGAGCGTAAAATCCTTGTAGGAACTGGGGATAGAAGTGAGAAGATTAGAACTTACAACTTTCCTCAGGGCAGAATGACAGATCATAGGATTAAATTAACTCAACACAATCTTGATCAAATTATGGATGGAGATATTAAAGCGATTTGTGATGCATTGCTTGCAGAAAATCAACTTGCCATGCTCTCAAAGCTTGAAGAAGAATAATTGATAATTAATACTAAAATTCTTAGATCAAAAGTATCTGAAAGATTTAATGGCGACGAAGATATTTATAGTGAGCTAACATATTACTTAAAAAAGGTGCTTGGCATTTCTCTTGCTGACCTTTATTCAAGCGAAGATATAAAACTTAACAAAGAACAATCTGCCAATCTTGATAATTTTTTTAAGCAAAAATTAAAAAAAAGACCCCTTGATTATATTCTGAAGGAATCTTCATTTTTCGGCAGAAATTTCTATATTGATGAGAGAGTTTTAATTCCAAGATGTGAGACAGAGCTAATCATCCAATACTTTAAAGAAAATAAGACTTTAGGAAAAAAAAATATTTTAGATGCTGGAACAGGCTCAGGATGCATAGCTATCTCTATCGCTTATCTGGACGATGATTATACTCTTTATGCGTCTGATAAAAGCAGTAGCGCACTTGAAGTAGCAGCTATCAATATAGAAAGACACAGGCTCAATAATATTTTTTTAACTCAAATGCACTGGCTTTCTGGGTTTCAAAAAGATGCATTTGATTTTGTGATATCAAATCCACCCTATATTGAAGAGTATGATGCTCATCTGAAAGACTTATCTCATGAGCCAATAGAAGCCCTAGTTTCCTCTGAAAATGGCCTTGGTGATATAAAAGAAATATGCAGAAACGCATTCGAAGTTTTAAAATATGAGGGAATGCTTGTGCTTGAGCATGGATATAATCAATCCGAAGAAGTTTTGAGAATTTTACAGACAACGGGCTTAAAATTTAAAGAAACAATTAAAGATCATCAAGGACATCATAGGATTACAATTGCCACAAAATAATTTCCCCTTTATCTTTTTTTGAACTAACTATAATATAAGAAAAGCTAATATTTTATATTTCTAAAAGGGGGAATAATGAAAGGAGATATGCAAAGTTGGACACCAAATATTGCTGGAATAATAGAGCATGCAAATAAGGTATTCCCTGATGTAGAGGTTGTAAGTAAATTAGTCTCAGGCGAAACACATAGAACAAACTATGGAGAGGTTTGCATTCGATCAAGAAAACTTGCATCTGCGCTTGAAAAGAATGGTTATAAAGAGGGGGATATACTTGCTACATTAGCTTTGAACTCATACAGGCATTTAGAAATATATTATGGCGTTTCTGGAATGGGCGCAATTAACCACACTTTAAATTTTAGACTTCATCCAGATCAAGCAGTCTACATAATTAATCATGCTGAAGATAAAATTATTTTCTGTGAGCTTCCGTTCGTCCCACTCTTGGAATCCTTACAAGATCAATTTAATACAGTAGAAAAATTTATTATTTTATGTGATGAGAATGAGCTTCCAGAAAGCTCACTAAAGAATACTATTTCATACGAAGAATTTCTTAAAGAAGGCGATGAGAATTACGTCTGGCCACAACTGCAAGATGATGCAGCCTGTGGGCTTTGTTATACATCTGGAACAACAGGTGATCCTAAAGGTGTCTTATATTCTCATAAATCAACTGTTCTTCATTCCATGACAGCTGCTATGCCTGTCGCACTCGATATAAATAGAAAAGATTCAGTTCTTATGGTTGTCCCAATGTTCCATGTTATGGCATGGGGGCTTCCTTATTTTGCCCCAATGAATGGTATTAAAATTGTAATGCCTGGAATGCAGATGGATGGTCCGTCTCTTTATAATCAAATTGAAAATGAAAACATAAGTATGGCATTTGGTGTACCTACAATCTGGATGCAGCTTCTAGGTCACTGTAGGGAGAATAATCTTAAATTGAATTCACTTAAGAAAACTCTTGTTGGTGGTGCTGCAGTTCCAGTTTCAATGATCAAAGAGTTTGATGAGAAGCATGACGTTACATTAGTTCAAGGCTGGGGGATGACAGAAATGAGCCCGCTTGGAACTACTAATATCTTAACTGATGAGATGTTATCTATGCCAAAAGAAGAAAGATATGTATTGCAGGCAAAAGCCGGGCGACCAATTTATGGAGTAGAAATTGATATCAGAGACGAAGAGGGTAAATCTTTGCCTCATGATGGAAAAGCATATGGTAATTTAGTTGTAAGAGGTCCATGGATATTACAAAAGTATTTTAAAGCTGAGAATGATGCTGTTGATGAGAATGGGTGGTTTGATACAGGCGATATTTCATCTATTGATGAAGATGGGTATATGGCTATTGTTGATCGGGCAAAAGATGTAATAAAATCTGGAGGTGAGTGGATAAGTTCAATTGATCTCGAGAATGCAACTGTTGGACATCCAGAAATAGCTGAAGCTTGTGTTGTTGGGTTACCGCATCCAAAATGGGATGAAAGACCAATGCTATTTGTGGTTACAAATACAGGTGATGACATTGAGAAACAAAGTATTCTTGATTTCTTAAATGATAAAGTTGCTAAATGGTGGCTCCCTGACGAAATAATTTTCTTAAAAGAACTTCCGCATGGAGCTACTGGGAAATTGCAAAAATTTGAACTAAGAAAAGAATTTAAAAACCACTATATGGAGAAATAAATGTTAAAAATTATAAAATCTACAGAAATAGACTCAGTTATTGGACAAGAAGTAGGTGTATCTGATTGGATTACTATTGATCAAGATAGGATTAATAAATTTGCTGAAGCAACGCTTGACGATCAGTTTATCCATACAGATCCAGAAAAGGCTACACCAGTATTTGGATCCACTATAGCGCATGGGTTTCTTTCTTTATCACTTGTTGCAGGCATACCATTCTCACAAAATATTGGTCTTGTGCTTGAAGGAACAAAAATGGCACTAAATTATGGTCTAGACAAAGTAAGGTTTTTAAGCCCCGTTCCAGTGAATTCTGAAGTAAAAATAAGAATGAAGTGCATAGAAATTAATGAGAAGAATCCAGGGCAGTTTTTAGCAAAAACCGAAGTCACAATGGAAATAAAAGGTGTCGATAAACCTGCATTTGTTGCAGAAACTTTAAGCATGTATGTGCTCTAAGTATTTAGGACAAAAGCTTTCTTAAAATCTCATTTACGCTTTTTGGGCTAGCTTTACCTTGGGTTTCTTTCATAACTTGACCAACAAAAAAACCAAATAGCCTATCTTTCCCATTTTTGAATGCCTCAACTTGTTTTGGGTTGGCATCTATAATTTTTTGTCCAATTTCTTCTAGCAATGATTCGTCTTGAATTTGAACCAAGCCCTTGTTTTGGATAATTTCATCTACATCATTTCCTGAATCCCAAACTTCCTCTAATACAGATTTAGCTATTTTTCCAGATATAGTATCATCTGATATTCTTTCAACCATCTTTGCAAAATTATTAGGTGTTAGCTTTGATTCATCTATATCAATCCCATCCTTATTCAATAATGCACTTACATCCCCTACAAGCCAGTTAGCTACAAGCTTTGAATCATCTGTCTTTAAACAGGCTTCTTCAAACATATTAGCCATAGTTTTTGATGAGGCTATTATTTTTGCTTCAGCAATGTCCAAGGAGTTGTCAGTGACGTACCTTTTTTCTTTTTGTTCAGGAAGCTCAGGCAGATTACTTCTAATGTTATTTAATTCTTCATCAGTAATAACTACAGGTAAAAGATCTGGACAAGGAAAATACCTATAATCATTTGCCTCTTCCTTAGATCTCATAGACCTAGTCTCATTTTTTACACTATCGTATAATCGAGTCTCTTGAACTACCGACCCACCTGATTCAATAATCCTTATTTGCCTCTCAACTTCATGATTAATTGCTCTCTCAATAAACTTAAAGGAGTTTATATTTTTGATTTCAGCTCTAGTTCCTAATTTTTCTTCACCTTCTTTTTTTATAGAAACATTCACATCACACCTCATAGAGCCTTGTGCCATATTCCCATCACAAATATCTAAGAAAGTTACAAGCTGCCTTATAGCTTTAAAGTAAGCCACTGCCTCCTTTGCATTTGAAATTTCTGGTTCTGACACTATTTCTAAAAGGGGGGTGCCTGCGCGATTAAGGTCCACACCCGTTTCACCTTCAAATAAATCATGTATTGATTTACCTGCATCTTCCTCTAAATGCGCTCTCGTGATATTAATAATTTTTTCGACACCATCAACTTCTATTTTTATCGATCCCTCTCCCACAATAGGCAATGCCATCTGTGTTATTTGGTATCCTTTAGGCAAATCAGGGTAAAAATAGTTTTTTCTATCAAACGTAGATGTTTGGTTAATTACAGCATTGGTAGCCAAACCAAACCTAATTGCTTTTAAAAAAGCTTCCTTGTTAGCAACTGGCAGCACTCCTGGTAAGCCCATATCTATTAGATCAACATGTGTATTAGGCTCTGCTCCAAAACCGGTTGACCCACCTGAGAATAGCTTTGATTTTGTTGAAAGCTGTGCATGAATTTCAAGACCTATGACTGTTTCCCAACTCATGATAGTTTAGTTCCTTTAGGAGTTTTTAGATGCCAATCTGTTGATTTTTGGAAACTATGAGCAACTTGTAAAATCTTTTTTTCATCTAAGAAATTACCTATTAGCTGAAGCCCAATTGGCTTATTATTTACCATTCCATTTGGTAAAGACATAGCAGGAAGACCTGCGAGATTGGCTGGTATGGTAAAAAGATCCTCTAAATACATCTGAATAGGATCACTGCCTTTTGAGCCAGTCTCAAATGCAGCACCTCTTGTTGTTGGTGACATAATTACATCAACTTTCTTAAAAGCACTATCAAAATCATTTTTAATAAGCCTTCTTACTTGTTGAGCTTTTTTATAATATGCGTCGTAGAATCCTGCTGATAAGACATACGATCCTATTAAAATCCTTCTCTTGACTTCATCTCCAAATCCTTCAGATCTAGTTTTTATATATAACTCTTCTAAATTAATTGGATCTTTAGATCTATGCCCAAATTTAACACCATCGAATCTTGATAAGTTTGAAGAGCATTCCGCAGGAGCAACTACATAATAAGCTGGTACAGATAGAGAAATATTTGGTAATGAAACTTCTATAAATTCAGCACCAAGGGACTCATAATGTTTTTTTGATTCTTCAAAAACAGAGACAACATCAGTATCAAGCTGAGACATATCAAATTCTTTGACTATTCCAATTTTTAAACCCTTAATAGAAGAATCTAAGTCTTTTGTAAAATTAGGAACATCTTCGCTTAAGGATGTTGTATCTTTAGCATCATGCGAGCACATTTCATTGAGCATTATTGCACAGTCCTCTGCAGTTCTTGCCATTGGACCTGCTTGGTCAAGACTAGATGCAAAGGCAATCATCCCCCATCTAGATATTCTTCCATAGGTTGGCTTTAATCCAGTAATACCACATAGCGAAGCTGGTTGTCTGATTGATCCCCCAGTATCTGTTCCTGTAGCTGCGGGAACTAAACCTGCTGCTACTGCTGAAGCAGAACCGCCTGAACTTCCACCAGGAACTAAATTTTGACCCCATGGATTTCTCACTCCACCAAAAAAACTAGTTTCATTAGAGGATCCCATTGCAAATTCATCCATGTTAGTTTTCCCAACTGATATACAGCCAGCATTTTCTAAATTTTCAATAACAGTTGCAGAGTATGGCGGTATAAAATTGGATAATATGTTTGACCCACATGTAGTTCTGAGATTCTTAGTACAAAAAAGATCCTTTTGCGCAATTGGAATTCCATGAAGTGCTGATTTTACTGGGCTATTTTCTATTTCAATAGATTTAGCAATTGCAGCTTCTTTGTTAAGTGTAATAAAAGCATTTAAGTCATTATTCTCATCAATTAATTTGTATGTTTCTTCTACTATTTCTTTTGATGATATTGCCTTACTATCAAGCATTGAGCGAAGCTCTGCTATCGTTTTATACTGTATGCTCATTCAACAACTCTTGGAACTAAAAAATAATCTTCATTAGACTTTGGAGCTCTTTCTAGAAACACATCTTTTCTATTTTTAGCTGTTACTTCGTCTGATCTTGTCTTGGCAGTTTTTTCTAATGGGCTTGTGAGAGGGGCTATATTTTCAACATTTACATCATCTAGCTGATCAACAAATTTAATGATATTCTCAAGATCTGAGGTAATTTTCTCTTCATTGTCTGAGTTGAGCTTAAGTCTTGATAAGTAAGCTATATTTGCAACTGTTTTCTTGTCCATATATAGGATATTATATTATTTAGAAGCCGAATATTAACTCAACTAGAGTATTATTAACATTATTTTTTAAGGAAAAGCGTGGATTTCAATATATTTAAAACTATTAGAGGGTACTTCTCTAATGATCTTTCTATCGATTTAGGAACAGCTAACACATTGATATACACAAAAGATGTAGGAATTGTTCTTGATGAGCCATCTGTAGTTGCTATAAGGGAATCACGTGGCCAAAAAACAGTAGTAGCTGTTGGAACTGAGGCTAAGAAAATGCTTGGAAGAACTCCAGGTAATATAAAAGCAATAAGACCATTATCAGAAGGGGTTATTGCAGACTTTCAGGTTACTGAAAAAATGCTTCAACACTTTATCGCAAAAGTTCATGAGCAACGATTTATAAAACCAAGTCCCAGAGTTCTTGTTTGTGTTCCTTGCAGATCAACCCAGGTTGAAAGAAGGGCAATTCGCGAGTCTGTATTGGGAGCAGGAGCTAGAGATGTCAAGCTCATTGAAGAGCCAATGGCTGCTGCTATTGGTGCAGGATTGCCTGTAGAAGAGGCAAGTGGAAATATGGTTGTAGATATAGGAGGCGGTACTTCAGAGATTGCTATTCTTTCCTTAAATGGTGTTGTTTACGCAGAGTCTGTAAAAATTGGTGGTGATAAAATGGATGAGTCCATTACATCATGGATAAGAAGAAATTATGGCTGTGTTATTGGAGAATCAACCTCCGAAAAAATAAAACATACTATAGGCTGCGCCACGCCGGAATCTGAAAAAAAAGAAATGTCTATAACAGGAAGAAATTTAGCAGAAGGTATACCTGAAACTTTCACTGTGAATAGCGAGCAAGCATTTGATGCTATGAAAGATCCATTGTATGGAATAGTAAGAGCTATAAGAAATGCTTTAGAGCTCTCACCTCCTGAACTTGCAGCTGATATAGCTGAAAGAGGTATTGTTTTAACTGGTGGAGGGGCTTTGATGAGAGATCTAGATAAGTTAATTGCAAACTCTACAGGCATTCCTGTAATTGTTGCAGAAGACCCTTTAACATGCGTAGCTAGAGGTGGAGGCCAAGCCCTTGAAATAATGGATAAATATAATATAGACCTTCTTTCTTCAGAGTAAGTTTATGGCGAACTATGCGCCCAATACATCAGTCTTTTCATATGTATTTTTTGTCTTGCTATCCTCTTTTTTGCTTTACCTAGATTTTACAAACGAAACATTCTCAAAACCAAAAAATACTTATAAAACATCTGTTCTGTCATTAAATTATTTTATTAAAAATTATATTTTTGAACCATTAGTGCAATTCCCAGAATTGCTCCATTCAAAAAAAAATCTTATCAAACAAAATAATGATTTAAGGTTACAGGTTGAAAAAGAATATATTTCAAATTTTGTATTATCAAAAAATAATGATTTTTTTCTTAATGAATCTAAACTAAATGCTCTTGTTGATAAAGAAAATAATCTGAATAAAGTAATTATCTCAAAGCTTATAAAATTTGATACAAATAATTATTTTTGTTGCAGCAATCATAGGTTATTTATAAAACCCATTTCAGATGAGGCAACAGAACCCTTGCAAAGCGCTATCATTAACTCGCAAGGTTTAATTGGTCAAATTATTTATGATCTGAATGGTATCTACGAAGTGATGTTACTTACAGATATAAAACATTCAACACCAGTTTTTTCAGAAAATTTTCATTGCAATGCAAAAGGTAGCGGTAAACCAGGGATTATTACTTGTATATATAGTGAATTAATTTGGGATGAGCAATTTGCAATTGGCCAAAAATTTTATTCCTCTGGCCTCGGTGGCATTTTCCCAAAAAATATTCTTATAGGAGATATATTAGACATAAAAAACATTTCAGCTTCTGAAAAAGAAGTTGTTTTAAAACTTAAAGTAAACCCAATAACAGAAAACCTATTTGGCATCGTGGTTAGCTCATGAGAGAAGATAGCACGCTAAAAATACTCTTTTTAATTGTTTTGGCATACAACATAGAAGTTTTCATAAATCCTATTTTTATGAATGTTAATATCATCATACCTTTTTCATTTTTGACATATTCCTATTTTGCATACAAAGATAAAAATGGATTTACCGCTTCATCTTCATTTTTAATAGGCTTACTTATGGACCTTGTAACCGGTTCCTATATTGGATTGAATGGACTTATTTATTGCATGACAACTTATGTTATTAATAGTTACAAATATGTCTTCAGACTATTTTCTTATCTTCAGATATCTATTTTTTTTGGAATAATTGCCTCAACATATGTCGCGCTTACTCACCTTTTTGTAAATATTAATAATTTCTCATACCTAACATTACTCTTAACATTGATTGGTAACACAATATTTAGTTTCCTAATATCAATAGCAAGAGTATATAAACCAATCATATTTAAAAGAAGAGGCATATAAATAATGCTTTTATTGAAAGCTGTTTTAAAAAAAGCATCGCTAACAGTAGCCTCATTGATCTCATTATTTTTATTTTTGATCTTAACTATCATTATCTTGTTAACCAGCTATCCAAAACATGGCATAACATTGATTGATAAATTATTCATACACTCATATGAATTAAGCTTTCAAGAGATTCAGCTCAAAAGCATATTTTCGAACCCATATATAAAAGCCTCTGGCATTGAAATAACTAATGATACGCAAATTATAGAAATTCAAGATTTTGAATTATCTTTTAAGCTCTTAGACTTTGTTCTAGAAGACCGTTTTATTTTGAATAGACTTCACTTAAATGGCTATAAAGTAACAAAAAATAATACTGATACTTCTGAGGCAAAAAATAATACAAATACAAATATATTGAATGGAAGCGACCTACTCATAAATACAAATGCATTAAAATTATCAGCTTCAAGTTATTACTTTAGGTCTAATCAAAACAAAAGTTCAATCGTTCTTGTAAATGGAATAATTAATAAAGTACCTTTCAAGGATCTTAATTTGTTGATTGAAGCTAATGGCGATATTTTTTACTCAGGCAATCATGATCTTGATGCAAGTAATCTTGATGACCTTGGCATAATAAAGATGTCTTCATTCAAAGTTGCAGAAATCAATGCGTACATTGAAAGCAGGGGATATGTAAGCATTAGCAAACCCTCAAAAAATACATCAACATATAAAATAAAACTATCCAATACCAACCTCACCTTTAAATCTGGTTATTCAGTGAGTAATATCAACTCACTCCTTTATTCAGATTTTCAAAATAACCTTTTTGGTAAGTTCACATCCTCACTGCCTTTACAGGATGTAATCCAAGACATTAGTGGAAATGTTACCTACCAAAAAAATATTGGGCTTGAACTATTTTCAGATTTTTCCTTTAATATGAGCAAAATTTTAAAAGAAAATAATTATTTCAGCCTTTCAGGAAAAGAATCATTCCAAACAAAGCTAAAGATCACTAATGATCAAATTATATCTCTTTCGCTAAAGACAGACTTGCAAAATACAAATGTTTATTCAAGCATCGATGAAATATCAAAACCAGTTGGAGAACCACTATTAACAACAATCAATATCCCAAATCTTACAAAACCGTCATATAAAATTTCTAATAATTTATTTAAAGTATTCATTGATAGTGATGGTAAGAGTGGCTATTTTTCTTATGGTTTTGAAGAGAAAGCTAGTATGAAAAGATTAAAAGGGTTTCAGATATTTTTGAATCTTAAAGAATTTGATTTTTCTTCAATTTCTTTTGATTCTAATGACAGCGGTGAGACATTTGTAAAGCGAATTTTTTTAAAAGCCAATAAATTTAAATTACTTAATAATTCTTTTAAAAACCAGGAAATAGATGTTTCTTTTGACGAAGAAATGTATGGAACATTTGTTGGTCCTGATTTAAACGGAGAAATTGTTATTGATAAAACAGGCTTTGCAAAAGTAACACTAAATAATAGTAACTTTAATACTTTAGATTTTATGTCTAAAAATGCTGAAACATCATCTTATGTTAACGGCTCATCAATTATAAATATGAGGATTATTGGAAATAAAATTGGATTGAAAGGAGAAACTTTTGAAAAAGTTAACTTCTACCTCCTCAGAAATGAAAGTTTAATTACAATAGATAACCTGGAGATTAAAAGTCAGTTTTTAAATGTATCTTCATTGGAAACTGGTGAAAGATCTTTTTTAAGTTACTCATTCCCAAATGATCAATACAAGGTAAGAGGTTTGTTTGAACTAGACGGCAAATCAGATATTTTCAACGATGTGATAAATTATAATTTTGACTATTTAAAGACCGGTATGAGTATTCAGTGGACTAGCATCGGCGAACTTAATAATCTTGAGGGAAAGATCAGCTTTTTAACCAAAAATTTTTCTATAGATAACGATATACCAAATTCAGCTTTCTTAAATACTCTTAAGATTTTAAATCTTGATGCCATCGTAAAAAACTTAGATTCCGATACCAGAAGGCAAGACTTAGGTTTATTAAATCTCACAAGGGCTTCTGGCGATATCCTTTTCAGCAAAAAAAGAGGTTTGATATCTAACCCAATATCTATAGAAACTGATGAAGCTAAAATGTTATGGGTAGGAGAAATTCTAAAAAATGAAATGGGGTCTTTGGAAATGTTAAATTTAGATATGTCGTTACGAATTAAAATTTCTGAGAATCTACCATGGTATGCAGCTATATTTGGCGGCATTCCAGCAGTTGCTGGAACCTTAGTTTTTCAAGATTTATTTGAAGAAAACATAGATGCAGCATCCTCTATATCTTTTAAGGTTGATGGGACAATTAAAAACCCAGAGTTAGTTAGACTAAATTAAAAATAATGTTGCAAGCCCTAGAAAGGACAAGAATCCAACAACATCTGTAACAGTCGTAACGACGACTGATCCGGAAATAGCAGGGTCTTGATTTAATTTTCTTAGTATCAGAGGCACAAATACTCCTGCAAAGACTGAACTTATTAAATTTATTATTAATGCGCCTGATATCAATACAGATAAAATCAAGTTTTGAAACCAAAAATAGGTTATCAGACCAACTAGAAAAGATAAGACAATCCCATTAACAATGGAAACAGCAAGCTCTCTTTTAAACAACCATCTAATATTTGAGCTATTTATCTGACCCAGGGTTAAACCTCTTAGAACTATAGTCAAAGTTTGAGTTGCAGCAACTCCTCCCATGCTGGCAACGATGGGCATAAGAACAGCTAAATAAACAACTTTATCTAGCGTTTCTTGAAATATATTAATTGATAATGAGGCTATAAAAGCAGTTAATAAATTCATGCTCAACCAAAAAACTCTACTTTTTGCAGCTCTTCCTGGTGGTGCAAAAGTATCTTCTGCAACACCAGCCATACCCAAGAAATTTTGATCTGCATCCTCTAATATAACGTCAACAACATCATCAATTGTTATTCTTCCTAGAAGCTCACCTTTTGAGTTTATAACTGCAGAGGAAATTAAATTATTTCTTTCGAATTTTGTTGCCACATTTTTATCACTTTCAGTCACTAGAATTGGACTAATGTTTGGCGTAATAAGGTTATCAATTTTTTCAGATATTTCAGAAGTAATAATTTTACTGATAGATATTTCACCTAAATATTTATCATCTTTAGATACAACAAAAATCTTATCTGTATTTTCTGGAAGATCTTTTTGTTCTCTTAAATATCTTGTAACAACGTCAACTGTATGATTTGGCCGAACGCTCAGTACATCGGTATTTAATAATCCTCCCGCGGTATCATCTGGATATATGAGGCCTTGCTCAATTCTATTTCTGTCTCTAAGTGACATTTTTGAAAGTATCATCTGCATTCTTTCTTCTGGTAAATTATGCAGAATATCTACCACTTCATCCAGCTCAAGCTCTTTAACCGCCTCTGAAAGCTCATCATTTGATATTTTTGAAAGAAGATCTTGTTGAATTTCTTCACCCAGTTCAGTGAGAACATCTCCTTCTTCACTAGTATCTATGAGTGAGAATAGAAGCTTTCTTTGCTCTGGAGGAGACGATTCAAGTGCATGAGCTATTTCTGACGAATGCATTGATTTTAAAATATTTTTTATCTGATTGAGAGATAACTCCTTGCTGTTGGCATCTAAAATAGCCTGAAGTTTATCTTGATCAATGGAGCTCATAGATTAATTCTAACCTAATAAAAATTTATTTATCTATTTCTTGAAGATGGTATGTGTAGTTTTTTTCTATATTTTGTAATAGTTCTTCTCGCTAAGCTAAAGCCTCTCATATTAAGTTTTTGAACAATTTTTTGATCACTAAGCGCTTGCTTTTCTTCACTAATAATTTTTTTAATTTGATCCATTAATTGAAGAGGGGTTACCATCCTGGTTCTTGAGACAGACGATATCAAAAATGCCTTAAGAGGCATTATCCCTTTTGGTGTATCTATGTATTTAGACTTGATTATTCTAGATACAGTTGATGGGTGAACTCCAAGCTCATCAGAAATATCTTTATTTGAAAGCGGAGAAACCTTTAATGGGTTGTCTCCCAGGAAATCAATTTGCTTGTTACATATTAATTCACCAACTTTTAAAACAGTATCATTTCTTCTTTTAACTGATGACAAAAGCCACTTAGCATCTTCTATGCTTTTTGAAAGTTCTTTGTTTGGAGTTTTTTTTAAAAGATTCTGTGTTTTATCTATAAAGCCTTCATCAAGTCTTATTGATGGAAAATTATCATTCACAAACTTTGCTTCAAGCTTTTGGTCTGTTAAAAAAGATATTTTTAAATCTGGATAGATATAGTTTATGGAGTTATATGATAGGCCAGGACTTAGATCGCAAGCCCTTATAGATAAAATAGCTTTTTTAATATCGCTATCTTTATAGCCTTGATAAGAAAGCTTATTGAAGCATTCATCTAAATCATCAGAGGTAATTTCAAATAAAATTTTCTTTGAAATTTTAAATACTTCAATAGCTAAGCTGGCCTCTTTGAGCTGAAGAAAAATACATTCTTTGTAATCTCTATAGCCAACACCATGAGGTTCTAAGCGATGAATAATATTAAGTAGATTATTCTCAATTTCTTCATATTTATATTTATAGGACAGCAACTCTTCTACCTCATCAATACTATCTGCAAGCTTTCCAGTTTCATCTATGCATCCAATAAGAGTAAACGCAATTTCTTTATCCATGTCCGAAAGGTTCAAGTCTTCAATTTGCTCATGTAAGCTGTCTTGCAGACTTTGAGATGCTGATATATCAAAGTCAAACTCATTTAAAGATTGAGAGCTTGCCACATCAAAATCATCATCATTTTTTTCAAGAAATGGATTCAACTGTATTTCTTTTTCTATTTTTTGAATTAGCTCATATCTTGAAAGATGTAACAGCTCAATTGATTTTCTTAGCTGAGGAGTTATTGATATTTTTTGAGTTTGTTTTTGTTCTTTTGATAGAGAAATAGCCATTGTGATTAGTTAACTATACATTTTCCCAATATAAACCTTTTTAACTAGCTCATTGGATATTAAGTCATCTTTAGAACCAGTTGCTATTACTTTTCCCTGGCTTATAACAATAGACTTGTAGCAAATATCAAGAGCTTCCCTTACATTATGGTCAGTAATCAAAATGCCAATATTATTATTTGCCACAATTCTTAGTATTTCTTGAATTTCTTCTATTGCTATAGGATCAATTCCTGCGAAGGGTTCGTCTAATAAAATAATCTTTGGATCAGCGGCTAAGGTTCGAGCAATTTCAACTTTCCTTCTTTGACCTCCTGAAAGTTCTCTTCCTTTTGAGTTAAGAATTTTTGAGAGCTTAAAGTCCTCAATTGATTTTTCAACAAATTGATCAATATCTTTCTTACTTGCATAAGAAAGTTCTGCTAAACCCATTAGATTTTCCATTACAGTTAAATTTTGAAAAATAGATGGTTCTTGAGGTAAGTACTTTATCCCAAGTTTCGATCTTTTATGCATCGGAAGTTTTGTTATATTAGAATCACCTAAATAAATCTCTCCCTCATCACATTTAATTAGTCCCGCAATTGAATAAAAGGTAGTTGTTTTGCCAGCACCATTAGGACCAAGTAGTCCGTAGATATTTCCTAAGTTTATGTTGAAACTAATATCATCAATAATGGTTTTGCCATTTATTATTTTTCTAATATTAGATACTTTTAACATTATTTATTGGAATTAATAAATCCAGATCTCGGGCTAAAAACAATCTTATTGGATGTGATTGACATATTTTCATATCTCATTTTGGCAGCCCCTAAAAGGTGAACATTATCATTATCATAAAAAATAATTTTAGTTGCACTTCCTTCAAATTCGCTAGTTTCACCAATAGATTTTAACAAAGAGGGCTCCCCGCTTATTTCTATGATTTTTGAAAAATTATCGTATATTGCCTCATCTGCAGAGATCAACATCAGACCAGAATCAATTATTAAGTTTTTTGAAAAAATAACCTTGTTCGTTGCTTCCTGAACATTGACATTATCAGAGCTAATTTTAATTTCATTATCCACATCAGCCCACAAAGGCATGGCTAAAAGTGCCATTAAAATTATTTTATTCATATGATCCTGGCTTGAATTAGATCATGCATGGATAATATTCCTATTACATCATTTTTCGAATCAGTAACTGCAAGAATAAAAATCTTATTATTCTCCATAATTTGAGCAGCATCTATAGCCAACATATCTTCAGATATAGTTATATATTCTTTGGTCATAACCTCTTCGATTCTTGTTTGATTAACATCAATATTTCCATTAATACATCTTCTTAAATCCCCATCTGAAAATAAACCAATGGTTTTAGAATTATCTTTTATCAATGTAACGCCAAGCTTTTTTTCAGACATTTCTAGCAGGGCAATTGTCAGAAGAGTTCCCTTATCAACCTTTGGAAGCGATTTATCTTTATGCATAAGGTTATGGACTTTTGTAATTAATTTTTTTCCTAATTTTCCAGCTGGGTGAGAGCTCGCAAAATCATTTTTTGTAAACCCTTTAGCCTCAAGCAAAGCTATTGCAAATGCATCTCCAAGAGCCAATGCTGCGGTTGTTGATGAGGTTGGTGCCAAATCAAGAGGACAAGCCTCATTAGAGGTTATAACTATCGAGATGTCAGATGCCACAGCCATAGATGACTTATTATTACTTGTAATGGAAGCAATGCTATTTGAAAGTCTCTTAATTGACGGAAGAATGTTTATAATTTCATCTGTCTCACCAGAATTAGAGATTAAAATTATTAAATCATTTTTGCTAATGAGTCCCATATCTCCATGAGCCGCTTCTGTTGGGTGTATAAAAATTGATTTAGTGCCTGTACTTGATAGCGTTGCAGCAATCTTTTGACCTATATGCCCTGATTTGCCAACACCCATAATTACTATCTTGCCATCAAGGTTAATGGCAGCCTCACATAGCTCCTCAAAGGATGCATTAATTTGATTTGAAAGATCTGAAACAGCACCTGCCTCTATTTCAAATGTTTTCTTAGCTGATTCCAAAAAATTAAATCTTTTCATTGGTTTGTGAATTTTTATTTATTACCAACTGTTATAATAAATCAATGTTGACCAATCATAAAAATTATTTTCTTTTAATCATATTTGTTTTTTTTAGCAGCATGGTGCCTGCAGAAGAAAACCCATATGTATTTATAGATGATAATGCCCAATTAATGGTCGAAACATTAAAAAATAATAAGCAGCTCTTTTCAGATGATAGGGACCTTTTTGAAGATAAAATCAAAGAAATTTTTGAACCAATGATTGATTTTAGAAGAATATCTGCTTCTGTAATGGGTAAAAAATACTACACACAGGCGAGTAAAGCACAGAGAGTTGAATTTGTTAATATTTTTAAAGACTCATTGTTGGATACTTATGCCGAAACTTTAGCCCAATGGGATAATCAGACTATTAACACTATCTTTTTAGATTACAGTGATTCACCTGAATTAAAGAAAATCGAAATCAGGCAAGAGCTCAATACCGGAGATAGCATTTATCCCATCATTTATAAACTAAGAAAAACTAATGAAAGTTGGGCAATTACCAATATAATAATTAACGGTGTAAATCTTGGCCTCACATTTAGAAATCAATTTAGAGCTTTAGCAGATGAACACAAGGGTGACGTCACCCTAACTATTGATAATTGGGTTTCAGATGCTGGAAATGCAGGCATAGATGAATAAAGAAGATCTTACAAATATTATCTTAAACGATATGAGTGATGCAGATATTGAATTTATTGGAGATTCTTGCAATCTCAAGGTGTCTATATCATCAGAACATTTTAATAATATGACTGTTATTCAACAACACCGAAAGGTTCTAAGCCTTCTTAAGGGTAATTTTGAGTCAGGCGAACTCCATGCATTAAGCTTGGAGACAAAAATAAAATAATATGGAAAAACTTTTAATAAAAGGTGGTAGAAGGCTGTCAGGTGAAATAAATTGTTCAGGCGCAAAGAATGCAGCATTACCAATGATTGCAGCTACAATCCTCTCAGATGATGACATAACACTCAGAAATCTTCCGTATCTTCAAGATATCACAACTATGTTTGAATTGATGGGCTCAATGGGTGCAAAAATCACTCTAGATGAATCAATGAATTTCATTCTTTCATCTGCAACAATTCATGATACTGAGGCAAGGTACGAGCTAGTAAAGACAATGAGAGCTTCAATTCTTGTGCTTGGTCCCCTCGTTGCAAAATTTGGTAATGCTAGGATAGCTCTTCCTGGAGGTTGTGCAATAGGGTCTAGGCCAGTTAACTTTCATTTAGAGGCTTTAAAGAAGCTTGGCGCAAGCATAGAGCTGAAAAATGGTTATATTGAAGCAAGCGCAAAAAGATTAAAGGGCGCACGTATTAAATTTGAGGGCATTACGGTAACCGGTACTGAAAATATCATGATGGCAGCATCATTGGCAGAAGGTAGAACTGTTTTGACAAATGTAGCCATGGAGCCTGAGATTGAAGATTTAGCTGAACTGCTTAATGCTATGGGAGCGCAAATAAAAGGGGCTGGCACCAAGGAAATTATTATTGATGGTGTAGAGTCTCTTAAAGGAACATCTTTTGATATCCCTGCTGACAGAATCGAGGCTGGAACATATCTTGTTGCTGCTGCTGTTACAGGAGGCGATGTGAAGATTAATGGTATAACTCCTTCTAGGCTTTTAAGTGTTATTGATAGCCTTGAAAGTGCGGGGGCATTAGTTAATTCCGGAGATAATTTTATTAAGCTTTCTATGACCGGCAAACCAAAACCAGTAAATATTGAGACAGCACCTTTCCCAGGATTTCCTACTGATATGCAAGCTCAATTTTCTGTATTGAATGCTATTTCAGACGGAAACTCATATATAAATGAAACAGTTTTTGAAAATAGATTCATGCATGTCCAAGAACTAAACAGAATGGGTTGTGATATTTCAATATCAGGCAATCATGCTAATATTGTAGGGGTTTCAAGGCTCTCAGGTGCTCCTGTAATGGCGACTGATCTAAGAGCCTCAGCAAGCTTAATTCTTGCAGGATTGTGTGCTGATGGCGAAACTATCGTTGATAGGATTTATCATATTGATAGAGGTTATGAGAGGATTGAGGAAAAGCTAAATTATCTTGGCGCCAACATAACAAGGCTACCAAACTAACTAGCTTTTTTATAGCTAGATACCTGCACAGTTATTTTTTGCAAACCTTCTTTATTAATAAAATCTATACTTATTGAGTCGCCTGGAAGGGCATAATTTATAGCATTTGTTAGGTTGTTCCAAGAGGCTGGCAAAGAATTTACTTTTATAATTTGGTCATTTGTTCTAAGACCTTCAAGATAGATGCCCTGATTAGGTTCAATTTCCACAACCTTAAGAGAAGGGAACGCCTTATCTTCTACCAACACCCTTGATGATGTTACGCGAAAATTTCCAATCCAAGCTTTTCTAACCTCACCAAATTTAATAATCTCTGCTGCTATTTGCGTTACTTTTTCTGATGGTATTGCAAACCCTAAGCCTTGGTATGCACCGGTCTTTGAAAATATTTTTGTATTGATACCTATTAAATTACCTTCATTATTAATTAGAGCTCCTCCAGAGTTTCCAGGATTTATAGCAGCATCAGTTTGGATAAGATTTAAATAAGGATTGCCATATTCCCTTCCAGTAGCGCTTATGATGCCGCTTGAAACAGAAATCCCAATTCCATATGGGTTTCCAATTGCTAACACCTCATCTCCAACTCTCAAGCTTTCACTGCTTCCAATAGACACAGGTTCTAATTCTTTATTATGATCAATCTTTAGAACTGCAATATCAGAATTAGGATCAAAACCAATAACTTTGGCATCTAACTCACTATTATCAACTCTTACAATAATATTTTTAGCTCCACTTATTACATGATAGTTTGTTACTAAATATCCATCAGAAGAAAAAATGACACCTGAACCAATACTACTTAATTTATTTCTATACTGGGAATTTTGAAATGACCAAATAGTCACAACTGATGGAATCGCCTTGCTAGATGCATTTACAAACTTATTATTTTCATTGATTGAAAATGTAAACAAACCTATGATGAAAATCGTTATAGTAAAAAAAGAGAGAATATACTTCATAATCCTTAATGTTAAGTAACAAAAATATCATCGATGCGCTAAAAATCCAAGGCATAGATCCCGATATTGCTCAGAAAGAGTTTATAGATATTGCAATAAGGTACCAACCTAAGAAAAAACCATTTCTATCCAGAACTTTTTGGTTAACAAATAATAAAAATACAAATAATGGAATTTATCTATGGGGCGAGGTTGGAAGGGGAAAAACTCTAATCTTGAAGACATTTTTTGAAAATCTACAAATGAAAAAAAAAGAATTTCATTATATTGATTTTATGAACCTAATACACAGCAAGTTGGATGATCTTCAAGGAAGAAAAAATCCCCTTGAAAGCGTAGTAAATTATTTAGACCGTAATTATGAAGTTATTTTTATTGATGAGTTTCAAGTTGAGGATGTTGCAGATGCAATGATTTTAGCAAATATAATTAAAATACTTATTAAAAAAAATATCTATCTATACTTATCGTCGAATGCTCATCCTGATGATTTATATAAAAATGGTTTACAAAGAAAGAAATTTATCGAAGCGATGAAGTTTATGCAAACTAAACTTCTGATACATAAGCTTATTGGTCAAAATGACTATAGGCTTTTAAATATTTTTAAAAAAACTTCAGTTAGTTCAACCGCTGAATCAAACAAAGCAATTTCTCACCTAATCAGTAAGAATTTTAGTCACAGCGCAAAGCCAAGAAAAGATCTTCACATAAATAGTAGAAGTTTTACTTGCTCAGATCATGGTAATGAATTTGTTTGGCTATCTTTTAATGAATTTTTTTCTCAACCAACTGCAGCAAATGACTTTAAAGAAATATGCTCTAGGTTTGAATGGGTCTTTATAAACGACTTCAATCTAGTTGATGATTCAAGATTAGATATTGTAAGAAGATTTATTTCTTTTATAGATATTGCTTATGCAAAAAAGCTAAAGATCAAGTTTTTCTTCGAAAAAATAACACCAGAAAACATATATAGTGGCGTCAAACTAGATTTACTTTGGGGTAGATGTTCAAGCAGACTTCAAGAGATGCAGACAAGTGAATATTTAAATAGTAAAAAAAATTAATTTAAATGCATTAAATTATTGCTAATTTTCCCTCTAAACATTAATATTCGCATCTTATTATTATTTGTATATGAAAACATTCGCATTAAAAAAAGAAGAAGTTCAAAGACAGTGGTTCATCATAGATGCATCAGACAAAGTTTTGGGCAGACTAGCAACCAAAGTAGCTGATAGAATCAGAGGCAAAGATAAGCCAACATTTACACCTCATACCGATGGTGGAGATTATGTTGTAGTTATAAATGCAGAAAAAATTAAAGTTACTGGAAATAAATTCAACGATAAAAAATACTATAAACACTCTTTATATCCTGGTGGTTTAAAGACCAAAACTTTTAGAGAAGTTATTGAAAAAAATCCAGAGAGAGTTATTGAAGATGCTGTTAAAGGCATGCTTCCTAAAAATAAACTTGGAAAATCAATGGTTAAAAAGCTTAAAGTATTTCCAGGGTCAGAACATGATCACGAATCACAACAACCTATAGAATGGAATCCCGAATTATGACATCAGAAGTGCACTACGCAACAGGCAGAAGAAAAACCTCATCTGCTAGAGTTTACCTTACCAAAGGAGATGGAGCTATAAGCGTAAATGACAAAGCCCTAGATGTATATTTTGGTAGGAAAGTTGCTCAAATGCTTGTCTTACAACCTCTTGAACTCACAAACTTATCTGGCAAAGTTAACCTAAACATTAAGGTTGCTGGCGGTGGTAATTTTGGTCAGGCTGGAGCAATCAGACATGGCATCTCCAGGGCATTACTTTCATTCGACGAAGAGCTTAGAGCTCAACTTAAAAAAGCTGGATTACTTACTAGAGACTCAAGAAGAGTTGAAAGGAAGAAGCCAGGTTTAGCTAAGGCTAGAAAGAGTAAACAGTTCTCTAAACGTTAATATTTTTATTAAGTTTACCGAGATTATTAATGTTATAATCTTGGCGATTTTTAAATTAAATTCACAAAGCTACCCACAAGCTTATGCAAGAAAAAGATAAGACAAGAAGAAAAGTTTTAATTGGTCTAACAAGTGCTGTTGGACTTTCCGGCATACCTTTTGCCGCAACCCCTTTTATTGCCGCATGGAACCCAAGCGCAAAAGCAAAAGCATCTGGAGCATCTGTCAAAGTAGACGTTTCCAAGATAAGATATGGTCAACAAATACAAGTTGCTTGGAGAAAACAACCAGTCTTTATAGTAAGGCATACAGAGGAGAGCTTAAGTGGACTAGCAGAGTCTTTGCCAAAGCTGGCTGATCCTAATTCAGATTCAATTGATGAGCCTTATAAAAATTTATCACCAACTAGAAGCCAGAGTAATGAGTATTCAGTTTTAACAGGCGTTTGCACCCATCTAGGATGTTCGCCAAAATATTATCCTGAAGTAGAGCCAAAGGCTTGGGATGCTTCATGGTCTGGAGGCTTTTTCTGCCCTTGTCATGGTTCAATGTTTGATTTGGTTGGCAGAGTTTATAAAGGTGTTCCAGCACCCACAAATTTAATAGTACCACCACACTTTTTTGATGGTGATATTTTAACCATTGGCGAAGATAACGGAGTTGCTTAATAATGAATCAAATGTTTTCTAATATATTTAATTGGGTTAATCACAGACTGCCAATTGTTAATACATTTGAAAGGCATTTATCTAAACATCCTGTTCCAAAAAAAGTTAACTTTTGGTATCTTTTTGGCGCACTAGCGTCTGTTGTATTAATTATTCAAATCGTCTCTGGTATTTGGTTGATTATGCCTTATGAGAACACTGAGGAGGGCGCCTTTGCATCTGTTGAATACATAATGAGAGATGTCGATTATGGTTGGGTAATAAGGTACATGCACACCACTGGTGCTTCTTTATTTTTTGCAGTTGTTTATTTGCATATGTTTAGAGGCCTGCTTTATGGGTCATATCAGAAACCAAGAGAGCTGGTTTGGATATTTGGCTGTACTATATATTTAGCAATGATGGCCGAAGGTTTTCTTGGGTATGTTTTACCTTATGGTCAAATGTCTTATTGGGGCGCCCAAGTAATAATTTCATTATTTGGTGCTATTCCTTATGTAGGTGAATCTCTTGAACTATGGGTTAGAGGCGATTACTACATCTCTGGTATTACAGTGTCTAGATTCTTTGCACTTCATGTTGTTGCACTTCCATTAGTTTTGATTGCACTAGTGTTTCTTCATCTTGTTGCTCTGCATGAAGTTGGTGCTGGAAACCCAGAAGGAGTTGATATAGAAGCTCATTTAGATGACGATGGCATACCACTTGATAGCGTACCTTTTTTCCCTTACAAAGTATTAAATGCCTTGGTCGGAATAGGTGTTTTTATGACTGTTTTTGCAATAATAATGTTTTTCTTTCCTGAGGGCGGCGGTTACTTTATTGAAATGGCTAATTTTGAGGAAGCTAACCCATTAGTTACGCCTGAACATATAGCACCAGTTTGGTATTATGCGCCATATTACACCATGTTAAGAGCTATCCCAGATCCATTAGGAGGGCTTATAGTCATGGGTTCAGCAGTAGCTATATTTTTCGTTGTACCATGGCTTGATAGAAGTAATGTTGCATCAATTAGATATAAAGGAATTTATAGTAAAATCGCGCTAGCTTTATTCGCAATAAGCTTTATAACACTTGGCTACTTAGGAACTGTTGGAGTTACCGAGGTAAGAAAAACAATGAGCTTGATATGCACCATATTGTATTTCGCTTTCTTCCTATTAATGCCTTTTTATACAAAATTTGAGACTACCAAAACAGTACCTGATCGTTTATGAATACACCCAACTTATTAAGTTTAAATTTATTAAAGATTCTTTCACTTTTCGTGCTGGTTCTTTTTACAGGAAGTATTTCAGCTGCTGAAGGTGGTCCTTGTAAGGACTATGGTGACTGTGATGATTTTAACTACTCTTTAAATGATACAGAGTCTTTGCAAAGAGGCGCAGCAGTTTTTCTTAACTATTGTTATGGATGTCACTCATTGCAATACTCTAGATGGAATAGAGTTGCAAAAGATTTAAATATTCCTGAGGAATTATTTGCAGAAAATCTAATTTTTGATTCATCAGTAAGGCCTGGTGATTTGATGAAAGGCTCTATGGATAAAAAAGCTTCTTCTGAATGGTTTGGTGTAGCACCACCTGATTTGACATTAGTGACACGTTCTAAAGGAGATGACTGGGTTTATACATACTTAAGAGCTTATTATGAAGATTCATCTAAGCAATATGGAGTAAATAACCTTGTATATCCAGGAACTGCAATGCCTAATGTTTTAGCAGGCCTGCAAGGAAATCAAAAACTTGTTTGTAAAAATACACCAGTTTTAGGTAAAAATGGTGGTGAGAAAAGAAACGAAAATGGGGATACTATAACTAAAGAAAAATGTGGGTATTTGAAAGTCGCTGATGGTGAGGGGAGTCTGTCTCAAACGGAGTTCGATAGCCTAATTTATGATATTACTAATTTCCTTGTTTATGTTGGAGAGCCGGCAAAAGCAGAAAGGGAGAGGATAGGTTGGTATGTTATATTCTTCTTTGTGATTTTTACAACCTTGGCTTCTCTTCTTTATAGAGAGTATCAAAAAGATTATCACTAGGCATTAGATAGGAAAAAATTATGATTTTATATTCAGATAGAGACGACCATTACAGCCAGAGAGTTAGAATTGTTCTGGCTGAAAAAGATATTACAGCTGAAATTCGAGAGTCCACTCTAGAAGATACACCTGAAGAAATATTGTCCATTAACCCTTATCATAAGCTACCAATTTTAGTTGATAGAGATCTTGCTCTTCATGATCCTTCAGTAATGATGGAGTACCTTGATGAAAGGTTTCCTCATCCTCCACTTTTGCCTGTCTACCCAGTTGCAAGAGCTAATAGCAGAACTTTAATGTTACGTATTGATAAAGAATGGTGCCCAATGGTTGATACGTTGATAGAAGGAAAGCTTTCTGATAAAGAAATGATGAAGCTTCGAGAGGAGCTGCTTCATGAAATTTCGTCAATTGCTCCTACTTTTAAGGAGTTTAAATTCTTTATGAGTGATGAATTCACTCTAGTAGATTGCTGTTTTGCTCCTATATTATGGAGGCTACCATCTGTTGGTATAAAGCTTCCAGTGAATAGACATTTAAAACCGCTTCTTGATTATCAGAAAAAAGTATTTGAGCGCCCTGGTTTTCTCGATAGCTTATCCTCACTAGAAAGAGACTTAAAAGAAGAGTAAATCTTAGGAATTATCTCCAATAGATGAGATTCTTATTGTTCTTTTATTGCAGCTACTAACCTTAAATTCGACATCAGATAAAGCTGTTTTTACATAAGACTTTTTAATACCTGCAGCATTTAGTTTTTGTTGGAAAAGTAATTCTTTCAAAATAGATTTATTAAACTCATCTTTCAGAGTGCCAGCTTTTAAATCTTGCTTCACAAATGAAGACATTGTTTTAGAATCCAATGGGAAATATAAACCTTCGAAGTCTAAAATTTTCTTTGGATCAGTTATTCCATACAGCAAGTCATTTGTAGCAAAAATAGGGAAATCTAAAACATAATTTTTGAGAATGGGAACAATTGCTTTTGCATCCGCATAATCCAATATAATAAATATTTTTTTTAGATTCTGATTTTTTCGCGGGAAAAAAACTAGATTAGTATTTTTATCTAATGTTTGAATAGCATCTTTTCGATCCTTGCTTTCTTGAATATCAAGTATTCTAGTTACAAATTCATCATATTTATTTGCTTTAATCTCAGCAAATGAAGCAAGTGGGAAGTTGACTTTTAAGTAAGAAATATAAGTTTCAAAATTTTTACCGTAAATAACTAATATTTCATCTTTTTTGTATTTATCAAATACATCTTTTTCTATTAATCTTCTTTGATCCTGAGAGTAAGAATTACAAAAACCATAATGCACAGAATCAAGGAGGTTATCATCAATAAAAATACCTGAATTATCAAACTCTAGATTGATAGGAAGGTTGGAGTTTAACGACAATTTTATGAGAATATCTTTATTTTTTTCATTAGTATTAAAAGTAGATTTATATGATTTGCCTTCCTTAAATATCTCAATTTGTTTAAGTGCAGTTTTTACATTTATTTGAATATCTTTTTTTAGAAGTGGTAGATTTTTATTAATAAAAGCAGTTTCTTCTTTATTAAGAACGTCATATGAAAGAGTCCTGTCTATTATTGATGTAAGTTTTAATCGGTCTTCTGATGAAATTAACACATTGTTATCGGTAATTAGCTCAACGCTGTTTGTGATATTTTTCTGGGTATTTAAATTATTAGTAACACAGCCAGAAGCAATAAATGCAATTAATAAAAAAGATGTTAAGCTAAGTTTCATAAATTTTTTATATTCAAATGTTATATTTTATCGCTAGTCCAATAGGCAACTTAAATGATATATCACTTAGGTCAATTGATGTTCTAAAAAAAATAGATTTCATTTATGCTGAAGATACACGAAATACAAAAAAACTTCTAAACTTCTTTGAGATTAAAAAAAATGTCAGCTCTTTGCATGAGCACAATGAAAGTCAAATAGCTCCAAAAATACTTGATCTTCTAAAGGAAAATCATGATGTAGCTATTCTTTCTGATGCTGGAATGCCTGCAATATCAGATCCCGGCTATTACTTAATTACGCAATGCATTAAAGAGCATCAGAAATTTACTGTTTTACCGGGACCCTCAAGTGTTATTAATGCCTTGGTTTTATCAGGCATGCCCCCTTCAAGCTTTCTATTTTTAGGCTTTATTCCCAGGAAGAAAAAACAAAAAGAGCAATTTTTAAGTGATATTTCTAATGATAAACATACACTTATTTTATTTGAAACTGTCAAAAGACTTCCAGATACTATTTTAATTTTAGATGAGCTCTATTCTTCCAATATAAACATTTCTATATGTAGAGAAATGACAAAACTGCATGAAGAGGTTATTCGAGGTAATGCAAATGAATTACTGGAAATGATCAATAACAATAAAATAATACTTAAGGGTGAAGTTGTGCTTGTCATAGATATGAAGTGCATAAAAGATAATGGTATTAATATAGATAATAAAGTTAGATCCGCATTTCTTGAAAAACTTCCTCCGAAAGATGCAGCCAAACTTCTTTCAATGGTTACAGGCGAATCAAAAAGAGATATATATAAATCACTTATGGATTTATAAAATTTACTGCACAGCTTATAATAACTTTGAGTTGGTCGAACGGTCGCTGATTATTCAGAGGAAAGTCCGGACTTCATAGGGCAAGGTGCCAGGTAACACCTGGGGAGCGTGAGCTTACGGAAAGTGCAGCAGAAAATATACCGCCAATGTTTATTGGTAAGGGTGAAATGGTGGGGTAAGAGCCCACCGCTTAAGTGGAGACATCTAAGGCATTGTAAACCCCAACCTGAAGCAAAACCAAATAGAAATCTTATCAGGCTGCCCGCCTGGGATTTGGGTAGGTTGCTAGAGTATTATGGCAACATAATATCGAGATAGATGACCGTTGATTACAGAATCCGGCTTACAGACCAACTCCTTCTACCAAGTGTGTGTAAATGTGTGAAAATAAATGTTTAAAGTGTGTAAATAATGCTATATACTTTTTAACATGTATGGATTTAACTCAGTTTCAATAGATAGCAAAGGGAGAGTTGCATTGCCTGCTAGATACAGGGCAAGTCTTTTATCTAATAATGAAACGACCATCATAATAACTAGAGATCCACAATACCCCTCGCTAAAAGTATACTTTGGGTCTGAGTGGGAAGATCTTTCCGACCAACTAAAATCATTACAAAGCTTAGATCCTATCGTAAGAAAATTACAATGGACCATTTTAGGTAATGCTAGTGTTAATGAATTTGATCCATCTGGAAGAATGCTAGTTTTAATTCCGTCTGAGTTAAGAGAATATGCTGAAATAAATAATAAGAAAAAGTTATGTCTAGTAGGAATGGGTAATAAATTTGAGATTTGGGAAGAGAAAAACTGGTCTTTAAGGCAGACAGGAGGATCTCTGTCTACAGAAATTTTAGATGTTGTATTGCCAGAGACAGTTAAATCAATGTCATTTTAAATAGGGGATTATTATGAATTGGGAAGTGATTGGACAAGAGATTGAAAATGCAAAAATAAAAGTTGTTGGTGTTGGGGGTGCAGGTGGAAATGCTGTGATTCACATGATCAACCATAATATTGATGGCGTTGATTTTATTTGTGCTAATACTGATACCCAAGCATTATCTGAAGCAAATGGAGCCATTTCACTCAAGCTTGGTAACGGCCTTACAAAGGGATTAGGTGCAGGCGCTGATCCAGATATAGGACGTAAAGCTGCAGAGAGTGATAGAGGTGCAATAGAAGAGTTATTGTCCGGTGCTGATATGATTTTCATTACAGCTGGTATGGGCGGTGGAACTGGAACAGGAGCGGCCCCTGTTATTGCTTCTATAGCAAAAGAAATGGGAGCTTTAACAGTTGCAGTTGTAACTAAACCATTTAAATTTGAAGGTAAAAGAAGAATGTCAGCAGCTGAAAAAGGGCTAGCATCTCTAGTCGAAGAAGTAGACAGTTTGATAACAATCCCAAATCAAAAGCTTTATGAAATTCTTGGCGGTAATACGCCTATGCAAGAAGCTTTTGCTAAGGCAGATGATGTGCTTAAGGGAGCAGTTCAGGGCATATCAGACATTATTATGAAAAAAGGCCATATTAATGTAGATTTTGCTGACGTAAAAACTGTTATGTCAGAAAAAGGTATTGCAATGATGGGGACAGGAAGATCTAATGGAAAAGATAGAGCAATAGAAGCAGCCACTCAAGCTGTAAAAAGCGAACTTCTTGAAGATATTAACCTTAAAAATGCTCGCGGTGTATTAGTTAACATAACCGCAAAAGAGCCTACACTAAATGATCAAACTGATGTTGCAGATATTGTCGATGAAATTTGTAGCGAAGAGGCTAATATTATATATGGTCTTGTTTATGACAATTCAGTTGAAGAAGATTTGCTGGTTACTATTGTAGCAACAGGGGTTGATCAAAGAGGGCCCGCACTTGCGATAGATAACCATCAGCCCTCTATTAAACTTAATCCAGTCGGCTTAAATAGAGACAAGCAATCAAGTCAAAAAGTTGGCACATCGTCTGCAGAGGAAATAAACTTCCTCGATGTGCCTACTTTTATGAGAAAGCAAGTAGATTAAAATGCTTCATTTTCCAGTCCTTCTGGAAGAGTCAGTTGATTTCCTTATAACTAATTTAGATGGTAACTATATTGACTGTACTTTTGGTAGAGGTGGTCACACCTCAAAAATCTTAAGAAAAATATCGCCTGAAGCAAAGCTAACATCATTTGATAAAGATGCTGAAGCTTATGAATTTGCTAAAAATATTAAAGAAAATAATTTTACAATTAAGCATGAATCATTTAATTCTTTAAGTAAATATTTTGATGAAGGTTCTATTGATGGCATTCTTTATGATTTAGGCACTTGCTCTACTCATCTTGATAACGGCGATCGTGGTTTTAGCTTTATGCGCGATGGGCCACTTGATATGAGGTTTAATATAAAAAAAGGCAAGCCATTATCAGACTGGATTAATAATGCTTCATATGATGAAATTTTAAATGTTCTATATAGCTACGGTGATGAAAAGCATGGCAAGCTTATCGCTAAAGCAATCATTGATTTTAGAGAAAAAAAGAGAATAGCTACTACATTTGATTTAGCAAATTTAATTAAAGATTGTTATCCAGGTTCAAGAAAAAAAATACATCCTGCTACAAAATCATTCCAAGCATTTCGTATATTCATCAATAACGAACTAAATGAGATAGCAGAATCACTTCAGCAAGCTAAGAAAATTTTAAAAAAAAATGGAATTATAGTTGTAATTTCCTTTCATTCACTTGAGGATAATTTAGTAAAGAATTTTTTTAAGCCTCAAAATTTAGAATTCCCAAAAGATATACCTATCAACTCTATTATGAGCCAAGAATTTAAATGCATTGCAAAAAAAATTAGGGCAACTGAAGATGAGATTGATATTAACCCCAGATCAAGAAGTGCAATCATGAGAGTCTTTAAAAAACTATGACATTAAAATTTAAACTTTTTACAATAGCTTTATTTTCTATATTGATAACATTTTTATCACTTGAAAAAGTTAAATTATCTTTTGAGATCTCGAAATTACATTTAAATAATGAAAATTTACAAATTGAATATGAAAGATTCAAAGATTTAAATCTAAGACTTCAAACTCAATACTATGCAGAAAATTCAGTAGGGCTGATAGAAAGGCAATCCAAGGAAGTGCTTGGTATGTCTAAACAAAAACCAAAAATAATCATAATTGATGCAGAGAAAAAATAAGTTATTAAATTTAAGACTTGTAATTACATGTGCAGTATTAATAATTTCTACTGTTGCAGTTCTATCTAAATTAATATTTTTAAATATATCAGATGGAGTTTTTCTTCAGGCGGAAGGCAAGAAAAGATACATCAAATACAGAGAAACCAAGGCGGTAAGGGGAGGTATCTATGATAGAAACAATTTTCCACTAGCTATTTCGATTGTTAATTATGATCTCTATGCGTTGAGCGGGTTAAATGCTGATGACTTTCAGGGCTTGAAAAATAAAATTCAAATATCTGATAAATATAAAACTAAAAATGAGTTCTTAAAAAAAACATTGCTGAAGAAAAACATTACAGCATCTGATTATTCAATCATTAAAAATCTCAAATTAAATAGAATTGAGATTGAGGTTCGACATAGTAGACATTACCCCCTTGGAGAGCAAATATCTCCCTTGATTGGGTTCTATGGAAAAGATGGTCCACAAGAAGGAATGGAAAAAAGCTATAACTATTTACTTTCCGGTTTTGATGGCAAGGAAAAGTTATACAAAAATGCAAAACAGGAAATAATATCTAAACCAATTGAGGTTCTAAAAGAAACTCAGGGAAAAGATATAACTCTTACAATTGACTCAACCATACAGTTTTTTGCATATAAATATTTAGCAGAAGGTATTGAAAGCAATAATGCCAAGTCAGGTAGCGTTATAGTTTTAGATAATGCAAGTGGTGAAATACTAGCTATTGCAAGTTATCCATCCTACAACCCGAATGATCCTATGAGAGTCATCCAAAAAAATAGAGCTTTAGTTGATGCCTATGAATTTGGATCTGCTATGAAGCCAATTACAATTTCTGCTGCTATTGAGAATAATATTTTAGATAAAAATGAGTTTCTAGATACACCTCAACGATTTATTTTAAATAACAAAGTCATAACTGATCCAAAAAATTATAAAGAACTTAAACCTAATGAAATAATAGCCTACTCAAGCCAAGTTGGCGCCTCTAAAATAGCACTAATGTTGGGTTATGATAGTTTAAAAAATAATTATCTTAATTTTGGTTTTACAAAACCTATATCGATAAATTTCCCATCATCTTCATATGGATATATGAATTTTAAAGATAACATTAGCGACAGAGAGCTTGCAGCTCTTGGTTATGGGTATGGTTTTGAGGTTAGTCCGTTTCAATTAGCTACAGCTTACTCTGTTTTTGCAAATGCGGGCATTTACAAAGATTTTATTTTATTAAAAGATGCGAATGTGAGCCATAGAAAAGTTATATCAAAAAAATCAGCAGATTTTATTATAGATTCTCTTTCAGATGTTGTTGAATTTGGCACTGGAAAGTTAGCTATTGTAAAAGGTTTTAATGTTGGTGGAAAAACATCAACAGTCCACAAAGTATCATCACTTGGGTACAAGTCTGATTCCTACAGGGCATCTTTTGTAGGTATTGCCCCGCTGCAAAGGGATTCATTAACAATATTGGTTTCAATAGAAGATCCAAATTTAAATACCTATTCTGGTGGAGCTGTAGCAGCACCAGTTTTTTCAAAAATTGCTGAGAATGCTCTCAATTATTTGGGATATTAAAATGATAAAAATTAATACATTTATAAAAGATATTAAAACAAACATCATCTCCCCTCATGTAACTAGTTTTTCAAAAGATATAAAGAAAAATTCAGTTTTTTTTGCACTTAAAGGAGTTAATTGCCATGGCTCAGATTTTATTGCTGATGCATTAAACAGAGGCGCATCCCTTATTTTTCATGATGACCCAAACTATAAGTCAGAATATGAAAATATCTATTTTGTGAGTAGCCTTGAAGATCAAATTCTTCCATTTCTTTGCGAGCTCTATGAAATTGATTTATCTAAATATAAAATCTTTGGGTTTACAGGAACAAATGGCAAAACAACCACTGCATTTTTATGTCACCAAATGCTTCTTTCTATGAACATGAGCTCTATTTACATGGGAACACTTGGTTTTTTAAGTAATTCGTTGAAGAAATTTAAAGAAACTAGAAATACAACACCTGATCTATTTTCGATACTTCATTATCTTTTTTTAAATAAAGCAGAAGGCAGTCAAAATATATGCCTTGAGGTCTCATCGCATGCTTTGGTACAAAACAGATTGAAAGGCCTTAATTTTGATATATCGTCAATACTAAATATTGAAAGTGATCATCTCGATTTTCATCAAACTATTCAAAATTATGTTACCTCAAAACTTATGATTGCGAATGTCACCTCACACGACAATGTAATTATCAATATGGACTCCAGCAATATAAAAAACGAATATAAAAATGTTAATAAATCTAAATTTATATCATTTAGTCAATTAGATCGATCATGTGATTTCTTTCTCTCAATAGATAGATGTGATACTGCTAATTCGACTTTTTTATTGCAGCATAAAGAAGAAAAACTATCTTTTTCAATAAAAATATTTCCAGATTTCAATATTTTAAATTTTTCATTTGCAATTATTTCGATTCTAAATATTTATGGCAGCAAAGTTTTCACTGATATTGAAATAAATAAATTAAAACTCCCTAGAGGAAGAATGGAGTTTGTTCCAAATATTACAAAAAATGTCATTATTGATTATGCTCACAATGTTGACGGGTTTGAGAATGTCTTAAACTCAGTCAATAAACATTTTGATAGAGTTATAAGTGTGTTTGGGTGCGGTGGTGATAGAGACAGAGAGAAGAGACCGCTTATGCTTCAAATAGCCCTTCAACACTCTGATTTAGTAATTTTTACATCAGATAATAGCAGAACAGAATCTTTTGATTCAATATCTAAAGATGCCATAAGAGGAAATGATATTAATAATGTTGTTATCATAGAGGATAGAAAATCTGCAATTAAAAAAGGTGCAAGTCTCCTCAAACAAAATGATTGCTTGATTATTTTAGGCAAAGGTCATGAACTTACGCAAGAGGTAAAGGGAGAGAAGATTTATTTTAGTGATCATGAGGTAATAAATGAAATTTATAACTAACTCCGATGAGCTAACAAGTTATATAAACTTGAATATACCTGTATTAAAAGATATCAAAGACATATCGATTGATTCAAGGGATATCTCTGATTCCTCTCTTTTTATCTGCATCAAAGGAGAAAATTTTGATGGTAACGACTATAAAAATGAAGCAATAGAAAGAGGGGCAAGTGTTGTTATTGCCGATCGAAAAGACATTTTGGATTTAGATGAAGGCATTTATTACGTTCCCAACACTATTTTAGCCTTAAGAGACATCTCGAAAAAAATATTAAGCAAATTTGGTGGAAATATAATAGCTATAACAGGTAGCAATGGAAAAACAACAACTACAAAAATTTTAAAAAAAACCTTATTGTCTGCATCAGGAACAATCAAGAACTTCAACAATGAAATAGGCATGCCTCTAAGCATAATGAAAGCGAATAGAAATTCTGATCATATTGTTTTAGAAATGGGCGCATCAAAATTGGGAGATATTGAATATCTGAGCTCAATTGCACAGCCAAATATAGGCATTATTACTAACATTGGTAACTCACATCTTGAAAGTCTTGAAAATCTGGAGGGCGTCTTAAAAGTTAAATCCGAGCTAGTCCAAAACATAAGAGAGAATGGATATCTTATTGTGCCAGGAGATAATAAAAAACACGTTCAGTATTGGAAAAGTATTAGGAAAGACATCAAAATAATAACTATTGGCCTTGATAATACTTGCGATATTTATGCTAGCGAAATAGATATTGCAGAACCTTCAAGCTTTAAAATAAAGTCGACTAAATTTAATATTGACTTGAATATAAAAACTGATCTTTTAGGCCTGCATAATATCAATAATATATTGTTTTCTTATGCAGTAAGTTTTTTAGTAAACAATGATAATAATTATTTTAAGAGAAAAATTGAATTTATAGATAAATACACAACACGCTTGAACAAGCTTAAGTGGTTTAATGACTCTACACTTTTTGATGACAGCTATAATGCCAATCCTGAGTCAGTTAAAAAAAGTATAGAATTTCTATCATCATCTGCAGGTAGAAAAATCTTAATTCTTGGTGATATGTTAGAGCTAGGCTCGAATTCAAAGGAGTTTCATGAAGATATAGGTCGATATGCCAGTAAAAAAAATATTGATATGCTCATTGGTTATGGGGAATATACAAAATTTACAATAGAAAATTTTTTAAATGATGGCTATTTTTACGAGACCGAGACAGATTTAAAACAATTTATTTATAACAATGTAAAATCAACAGACACTATTTTATTGAAAGGATCTAGAGGTATGAAAATGGAGAGGTTTATCGATGTTTGAGTATTTAGGAACCATTCTTACAGATATCGATCCTGGTTTTGACGTTTTGAGATATTTAACCGTTAGAACCCTTGGCGGTACCGTAACAGCTTTGCTAATTACCATTCTTCTTGGACCAATGTTTATAAACAAATTTAAACAAATTCAGTTCGAGCAATTCGTAAGAAAAGATGGCCCTAAGTCGCATTATAAAAAAACAGGGACCCCAACTATGGGCGGTGTGTTGATAATATCATCCCTTTTGATATCAACTTTACTATGGGCGGATTTAAGTAATAGATATATCTGGGTAGTTATTATTACAACACTTTTATTTGCAATCATTGGCTTTCTTGACGATTATTTAAAGATAAAAAATAAAAGCTCAGATGGTTTATCATCCAAGCAAAAAATTGCTATGCAGTTTATTTTTTCTTTTTCAATAATTTCATATCTATATAGCTCTCATCAAAATCCAGCAGAGATCTCATTTATTGTTCCTTTCTTCAAGGACTTCATAATTCCAATGAGTGCAGGAATTTTTATATTTATAGGTATTTTTGTTCTTATAGGGTCCTCAAATGCTGTAAATCTTACAGATGGGTTGGACGGTTTAGCTATTCTGCCATCAGTATTGATTGCTGGAGCCCTTGGATTGATAGCATATGGCATGGGTAATCAAATCATTGCTGATTATCTCTATTTGCCACATTTGGAATCATCTGGCGAGCTGGTAGTTTTTTGTGGCGCTTTAATAGGCTCAGGCATTGGTTTCTTATGGTACAACACTTATCCTGCACAAATTTTTATGGGTGATGTGGGATCTTTAACTCTTGGTGCAATATTGGGAATAATGGCTGTTATATTAAGGCATGAGCTAGTGTTTGCCATAATGGCTGGGGTATTTGTAATTGAGACCTTAAGTGTAGCTATCCAGGTTATATCCTTTAAAACAAGAGGAAAGAGGGTATTTTTAATGGCACCAATACATCATCACTTTGAGCTTAAAGGCTGGCCTGAGCCAAAAATAATTGTTAGATTCTGGATTATAACTTTAGTTTTAATTCTAGTTGCCTTGGCAACACTAAAGCTAAGGTAGTCATAGCCAATGCAAGCCTTGATTTATGGTTTTGGCAAAACAGGAGCATCATTTCAGCGCTATCTAAGAAAGAAAAATATTAGTTTCGACATATTTGATGCAAAAATTAAAAAATATAATTTTGAATTCAACATTCAAGACTATGATCAAGTATATTGCAGCCCAGGGATTTCAAGAAAAATATTCGATGATATCCAAACTCATACAGAAGTTTTTACAGATATAGATATTTTTTTTAATGAAGACAGATCAATAAAAATAGGAATTACTGGGACCAATGGAAAAAGCACAACCTGTTTTCATTTATCACAAATTTTGAAAGAAAGATTTGAAGTAAATCTTATAGGAAATATTGGTGAACCAGTGCTTGACTATCTAAACAATGGTGCAAAGTACTCAGTAATAGAACTTTCAAGCTTCCAGCTTGATAAGATGAAAGTCAATAAACTTGATTATGGTGTTCTTCTTAATATCCAAGCAGATCATCTTGACTATCATGGATCTTTCACAAATTATTTTAATTCAAAGCAAAGAATAAAAACTGCAAAGAACTTTAGTGAGGAGACAGATCCATATACTCTTTCCGAGTGGATAACAGGAATTCGAAGTGAAAAATTTAGCTTAAAAAATTTGCCATATAGATATGAATATACTACTAAAAATATTATTAATGATTCAAAATCAACCAATAGCAGCTCATTGAAATATGCACTCAATAAAGCAGATTCTGATTTTAATGGTCGTGATTTTATTTTAATTGTCTGCGGTGATCCAAAGAAAGAAAATTATCCTGAATTGCATATCTCCAATCCATTACAAGTTCTTATATTTGGAAAGCATACCGATGAATTATTAAAGTGCATTTTTCATAAAAATATAAAAGTTTTTTCTGATCTAGAGAGCGTAATAGATTATTTAAGCTTGATAAGAGATGTAGGCATACTATTTTCACCTGGATTTCCAAGCGGACTAGACTTTAATGATTTTGAAGAAAGAGGTAGCTACTTCAACCATCTGCTTGAAGAAAAAAACTATGAATAGTATTAATAAAAATAACTATTTAATAATTTTCCCATTTATATTTTTAGTCTTACTTGGATTGGTTATGATTTCTTCTGCTAGTATTTTTTTAGCTGAAGAGCAGACCCTTGATCCTTTCTATTATATTTCTCGTCAACTTTTATTTGTCTCGGTTGGTTTGGTATCAATGTCTATATTTTTAATTATTCCATCAAGCTTCCTTTTAAAAACAGATTGGTTGTTAGTTTTAATCAGTATTTTATTGCTCATTGCACTTTTTGTTCCCAACGTAGGCTCTTCGGTTAATGGGAGTATTAGATGGATAAGACTTGGCTCTGTAGGAATACAACCATCTGAAATTTGTAAATTCAGTCTCATAATTTATATTTCAGGATATTGTTTCCGCAGAGCATCTGAACTTTATTCATTTAGAAATTTTCTAAAGCCATTGACGCTTCTTTCAGTGATATCTTTGCTGATTATGTCTCAACCTGATCTAGGGTCTACTGCAATAATCTGTCTTGTTGTTGTTGCTATTTTGTTTTATGCAGGTATATCATTTTTTCAGTTCTCCCTTCTTTCTTTACTTATAATGTTATTAGGAGTTGCTGCTATTTCGACCTCGCCAATGCGTATTGCAAGAGTTATGGCCTTTAGAGATCCATTTGACTCGGAGATAGTGTTTGGAAGTGGTTACCAGTTAGCAAATTCCTTGATAAGCATCGGCCAAGGTGGCTGGACCGGGCTAGGGCTTGGTAATAGCTTCCAAAAAAACTTTTTCTTACCAGAAGCTCATACTGATTTCATATTTGCTATCTTAGTAGAAGAGTTAGGGGTTATAGGTGGAATTATTTTAATAGCTGCTTACATGATTCTTTTTTTTGGAATTCTAAAAGTTGCTATAGATTGTCTTAACTTTGGAAGGGTCTTCCAAGGTTTAGTTTGTTTTGGAACAATGATACTTTTTGCATCTCAGTCCTTATTTAATATTGCTGTCAATATAGGATTACTGCCAACTAAAGGTCTTACACTTCCTTTTATAAGCTATGGGGGGACAAGTATAATCATAATGATGTCTTTGGTAGCAATTGTTCTTAGAATAAATAACGAAAATAAATTAGTATAGTTTAATGAATATCATTATTGCAGCTGCCAAAACTGGTGGACATGTCTATCCAGCCATTGAGGTTGGAAAAAAACTTTTATTAAAAGGTAACAGGGTTTTTTTTATTGGCAATGGCTCTCAAATTGAAAAAAATGCACTCAAAGGCTTAGATTTTGAATATAAAGAAATCAACATAGATGGCGTTAGAGGCAAGTCTTTATATAATAAAATCTTTTCATCTATAAATATAATTTCCAGAATATTTATAATACGTAAATTTATTAAAAAAAATAAGATTAAAGCTATGATTGGATTTGGCGGATTTATCACTGTCCCAATTGGAATTGCATCATTAATATCTGGTGTGAAAGTTTTCACTCAGGAGCAAAATTCAGTAATGGGGTCAGCAAATAAGCTGCTTTCTATGTTTGCTGTAATTAATTTCCTAGGCTTTCCATTAGCTAAACCTTTAAAAAATAGCAAGATTTATGGAAATCCAATAAGAGATAGTTTTAAAAAAATTAAACCCCATGTTGTCCAAAACAATGTCGTAAAAATTTATGTAACAGGAGGTAGTCAAGGTTCTCAATATTTAAATACAATTTTACCAACCTGTTTTCGAGATAATAAATCTGCAGTTCAGGTTAGACACCAATGTGGGGTTGGAAAAAAACATGGAGTAAATCAATTGTATAAAGAAGCTAATATTAACAGCGTAGTAGAGGAGTTTTTTGATGATCCCAGTAAGCAAGTAGATTGGTGTGATTATGTGGTGTGTAGATCAGGAGCACTTACAATATCTGAAGTTTCTTCAATGTCCAAGGGGGCGTTAATGATACCCCTACCAAGTGCTATAGATAATCATCAGCTATTCAACGCAGAGCATATAATGGATATCAATATGGGCATAATTCACCAAGAAAAAAATGGGGCAGAGGATTTAAAAAATCTTCTTAATAAAATTAATGAAGAAAAGCTATACGAAAAGTGGCAAAAACAAGTTGATCAGAAGCATTTTAATGCTAGTAATCAAATAGCAAATGCTATTATTGAAAACTTATGAATTCATTTAAAAAAATAAAAAAAATTCATTTTGTTGGCATTGGTGGCGCTGGAATGATTGGCATTGCAAGAGTCTTATTGCAAAAAGGGTATAAGATCTCTGGGTCAGATATTTCTATGTCAGTAGATCTAAATAAGCTCAAAAATGAAGGCGCAAAGGTTTACTTGGGCCATAGTAAGTCTAATTTAAGAAACGTAGATTTATTAGTACTGTCGTCAGCAATTCACAAATCAAACCCAGAAGTGCAAAGTGCTAAAGAGCTTGGTATTACTACAATACCGAGAGCAGAAATGCTTGGTAGCATAATGAGGGGTTACGACAGTATTGCAATAGCAGGCAGCCATGGCAAAACTACTACGACTAGCATGCTTGCTAAAATATTTAGTGAGGCCGACCTTAGCCCAACATATGTTGTAGGAGGAAAGATTTTAAGCACTGAAAACAACTCTGACTTAGGAAGCGGGGCTTATTTGATGGCTGAGGCAGATGAAAGTGATGGGTCTTTTATTCACCTTCATCCTAATGCAGCAATAGTTACCAATATTGATGATGACCACTTGGTTCATTATGACAATAAGTTTGAAAACCTTTTAAATGCATTCATAACTTTTTTAGATAATGTTCCTTTTTTTGGATATATTGTTTTGAATAATGATGATAAAAATATAAAAAAAATATCAAAGTCAATATCTCGGAAACAAATTACATTCGGTTTCACAAAGTCGTCAGACTTTCAAATTAAAGACACTGCATATAAAAATGGTTTCCAATCTTTTTCTTTATTTCACAAGAGTAAAGATAAGACTTATTTCTTCAAAATACCATGTCCAGGCAAACATAACGTTTACAATGCTGCTGCTGCTGCACTTATAAGTATCGAAGAGGGGTTGCCGATATCTAAAGTTAGAAAAGGCTTAAAAGAATTCTCTGGTGTTGGAAGGCGTTATGAAAAACATGACCTTGTTATTAATGGGAAAAGTAAGCTATTAATTGATGATTATGGACACCACCCATTAGAGGTTTTATCAAACATTAACGCAATCAAGCAAGAATTTCCTTCAAAAAAAGTATGTATGATTTTTCAACCTCACCGCTTCTCAAGAACTGCTCAACTTTTCGAAGAGTTTATTAATGTATTAATTAAGACAAAAGCGTTAATCATTCTAGATATATATGCTGCAAGTGAAAAACCAATAAAAGGTATTAATTCAAAATCTTTAGTGCACTCATTAAAACAAATGGGGCATCTTAACTGCCATTACATCAAC
>JAQWXQ010000110.1 GCA_029254395.1 SAR86 cluster bacterium
ACAGAAAATACTTTAATAATTTTTGCCTCAGATAATGGTGGGGCTGGATACATTGGATTGGATAATATCAATAAGCCTTACCGTGGCTGGAAACTTACTCATTTTGAAGGTGGAATGCATATACCTTTTTTTGCAAAGTGGCCTGCAAAAATTAAAAAAAATATGAGATATGATAGAAGGATTCATCATACTGATATTTTTAGTACTATTTTAGGTGCAGCAAATATCGAGTCCCCAAAAGAAATTACAATAGACGGTGTAAACCTTATTCCTTTTCTAACTAATGAAAAAAGAGGCGAGCCGCATGAAACTCTCTATTGGAAAAATGTTACCTATCAAGCAATTATTCATGATAATTGGAAGTTAATGAGGTCAAAATACCCAAAGAAGAAAGAATACTTATATAACCTTGGGAAAGACCCTTATGAACAAAACAATCTTGCCATGTCAGAGCCTAAGATAAAAAGTTTACTGCATGAAAAACTGAATATACATATTGAATCAATGCCAGAGCCAAGCTGGCCTCAGTCAGTATTCATGCCTGTTGTTATAGACAAGCCGCAAACAAAATATGAAGAAGGTGATGAATTAATTTACTGGCCAAATTAATATTGAGAGGATTTAATAAATGATTGACTTATATTTTTCTTACAGAAGCCCATACTCATACCTAATTCTTCCAAGAATGCTAAAGCTTAAAAATGAGTCAAATATTGATATTAATTTTAAACTTGTTTACCCAATCGCAATTAGAATGCCTGAATGGTTTGAAAAGAAAAATATGTTTTTCTTTTTATCTACTATGTCAGATTTTAAGAAAAAAGCTAAGCAATTAGGCATGCCTTTAAATCTTCCGGTTAAACCTGATCCTATTAAACAAAATATTTTTACAGCAAAGATTGCAGAAGATCAGCCCTATATCTTTGACATATGTCATATGGGTCAAGAAATGACTAATAGGGGCTTTGGGTTAGAATTCGCACATAAACTTTCAACAAAAATTTGGTCAGTAAAAAACTGGAATATGGATGAGCACCTTATTGAAATATTATCCAAATTTAATATAGAGCTGTCTGAAATTAGAGAGACTATTAAAAAGAATGAAAGCACACTAATAGAGCAAATTAAGCAAAATCAAGTTGAGCAATTGGAAGCTGGGCACCATGGTGTTCCTCTTTCTGTATACAAAGAAGAGTACTTCTTTGGGCAAGATAAATTTGATGATCTTGTTGAGCGCATGAAGATAAATGGAGATATATAAATGAAAGTGCTAAGAACTCCGGACTCACAGTTTGCAAATTTAAGCGACTACCCTTATGAGCCTGTTTATACAAATATAATAGCAAAAGACGGAACTGAATTAAGAATCCATCATATTGATGAGGGCCCTAGAGACGGCCCTATCCTTTTAGCTATGCATGGGCAGCCTGTATGGAGTTATTTGTACTCAAGAATGATACCTATTCTAACTGAAGCAGGTATAAGGGTTATTGCTCCTGATTTAATTGGTTACGGAAAATCAGATAAGCCTGCAGCTAGAGAAGATTACTCATATCAAAACCAAGTTGACTGGATGGGGGCTTGGTTAGAGAAAAATGACTTTCAAGATCTAACTTTTTTTGGCCAAGACTGGGGCGGTTTAATAGGTTTGAGAATGGTTGCTGCTGATCCTGATAGGTTTGTGAAGGTTGCTATCGGCAATACGGGACTTCCTTATAATCCAAATACCCCTCAGGAAGTCATTGATGAGGTGAAAGCATTCAAGACATCTAACAAAAAAATTACCCTCTTCTCAATGATGAAGGTTTTAAACAAAATGGATGAGAATAGTCTTAGCGGCGAGAAGAATAAGATAAATCATATGGCCACAAAATTTATGTATTGGCAGAAATTTACATGGGATACTAAAAATCTTCCAATTGGTATGATTAATTCAACAATGATGGAGCAGGCTTTTAAATCAAAACTTGCAGCTTTTATCCACTATCTTTTGCAAAGACTAGGCTTAGAGAAGATCTCCCCCTTTTATACTGATTTAATGAAAGCTTACGAATCACCCTTTCCCAGCGCATCATACAAAATGGGACCAAGAGCTATGCCCAGCCAAGTCCCAACAGTTCCCGATCAATCATTAGATGCACAAAGAGAAGCAAGGGAATTCTTTAAGACAAGTGATAAACCTTTTCTTTCTGTTTTTGCAGGTGATGATCCTGTAACAAATGGAATTGAAAAAGATGTTCTTAAGATGGCTCCGAATGCAATAAGTGCTCCACAAATAGGTGGGGGGCACTTTTTTCAGTGGACAAGGCCAAAACAACTATCTAAGGTATTAGTAGATTTTATTAAGGGATAATTTTTATGATTCATCTATATACCTCACCCACACCAAATGGACACAAAGTTTCTTGCCTATTGGAAGCGCTTCAAATGCCCTATGAAGTTCATTCGGTGAATCTTGGCAATGGCGATCAGCATAAACCTGACTTTTTAGAGATAAGCCCAAATGGAAGAATCCCGGCAATTGTTGATACAGACAATGATCTATCAATTTTTGAATCAGGAGCCATCATGCTTTATTTAGCGGATAAGGCTGGAGAACTTATTCCCAAAGATGTGGTTGGTAGGGCCAAGGTTACAGAATGGTTAATGTTTCAGATGGGCGGGATCGGCCCAATGATGGGACAAGCAAATGTTTTCTTTAGGTACTTCCCTGAAAAATTCCAGCCTGTTATTGATAGATATCAAAATGAATCAAGAAGACTTTTTGAGGTATTAGACAAACAGCTTTCAAAAGATGAATGGATTGCAGGAGAGTACTCAATTGCAGATATTGCCAATTGGTGCTGGGTAAGAACACACAACTGGTCAGGGGTATCCATAGAAGGATTGGAATATCTCGATAGCTGGAAAAATAAAATGTATGAGCAGCCAGGGATGCTCAAGGGAATAAAGGTACCATTTGATAGAGAAAGCATCTTAAAAAATGATAAAGATAAAGAAGAATTTATAAAAAACGCACAAAAAATGGTGAAGAAATAAAGGAAGGAATTTATGTTTAAAGTTCATTTTACTCCAGGCACTAGAGCGGGGAGAATTATATGGTTGTTAGAAGAATTGGAGTTAGAGTATGAGGTGAATATTATGCCCTTCACAAAAGAGGGTCTTAAATCTCCAGAGCACAGGGCAAGACACTCTTTGGGGCGAGTGCCGGTTTTAGAAGATGGGGATATCTCAATATTTGAATCTGGTGCTATTATTCAATACGTACTTGAGCGTCATAAAAATGGTGGTTTAAAGCCTGAATCCAGTTCAATTAACTTTCCTTATTATCTGCAGTGGTTTCATTATTGCGAAGGCATGGTGATGCCTCCAATGAATCAAATAGTTGTTCAAACAATTTTGTTGCCTGCGGATAGAAAAGATGAAAATGTTTTAAGACAAGCGCAAAATTTATTAACAAAGTCATTAGCTCCAGTTAATGAAAATCTTGCAGACAAAGACTATTTAATAGGCAATTTTTCAGCTGCAGATCTTATGCTCGGTCATTCATGCTTCATGGCATATAGACTTGGTTGTGTTCCAGTGGAGATGGAAAATATTAAAAGATATGTAAGTAATATTGAGGAAAGGCCAGCATTTCAAAAAGCAATTACTCTAGGAGAATAATAATGAACTATAAGAAATTTAAGAATAGCGTACATCCTACAAAAGATCAGATGAGTGGTTTTCTTGAAGGAGAAGATAACAAACCAATATCAATGATTAATCTTTTGAAATACAAGGAAAAAGCAGAATATGAAGATGGTAGGGAAACCAATCTAACAGGCGAAGAAGCATATGCAATATATGGAAAAGAAGTTATAGGTCACTTAAAGAGTGTCGGAGCTAAGTGGGTTTTTGGTGCAGATGTTACCCGTTTAATGCTAGGTGATATTGAAGAGTTATGGGACTCAGTAGCTATAGCTACATATCCAAGCAAAAAAGCT
>JAQWXQ010000114.1 GCA_029254395.1 SAR86 cluster bacterium
GATATTAGCCTAGATCAAGAGGCTATTTTAGATACATGGGTCTTATGGGGGTCAAAGTTTAAGTGGAGCTATCTTCTTGGCTATAACAGGCTTCCTCAAATAAAAGAGCTAACAAAATACCTTTTCAAAGAGCTTGGTGTAATAGGTTTTTTAAGGCTTTATTGGAATGTTATGGCTGTAAAAAGAAAGGTTGTCTTAAAAACTTTTAAAATGAAAAAAAAGTGGCCATTTCAAGTGCCTGAAGAGTATTTAAATATGAAAATAATAGACTTAAGAAATATGCATGGAATTGTTATTCTTAATAAAGAAGATCTTAAATATACCCCTATGGTTTGGTCAGGCTCTATAAATAATTAGAAACCTGATTATAGAGATTTAAAATATAATCTTTTTGATCTTGGCTATTGGAGTTCTTTAAGGCCATGCCTAAATAGAAAATGCCATCATGAAGATTCCCAGTATTTATAAATGCAATGCCTATATATAAGTTTGTTGTTGCTAGGATCTCTTTATACCCATCTCTTTCTTTTAAGTAGAAAGAGTATGTTTTCTCGCGCTCAATAATTTCATTAAATTTATTTTGATTAAATAATGAGGCAATTAGAATAGATAAACTTTCTACCATCATTGGCTCAGGATATTGGCCGCTAGATATTTTTGATTTAGTTATAAATTGGTTCATATATTTAGAGGATGCCACATAATCTTGCATGTAGAACTTTGCTTTAGCGGCAAGGAAGTCTAACTTTCTATGATTTGTTCCTAACTTTGTAGCTTCTATAAAAGCTCCTTGATGGTTTCCTGCATTTAATTCTTTTTGTGATCTTTTTGAAGCAGCTCTATCACTTCTGTCTATATATACTGGGTCTGGTTCAGATAAAATGAAGGTGAACTTATGCTGGACATTGTTTACTCTTATTGGCCTCCCATCAAAGTGGGCTGGTTTGTAGACAAATGTTTGCGCAGATCTCATGGCATTTTTATTAAAACCATTGCAGGTTTTAAATTCTGCAAAGGGGCTTATGACATTGCCACAAAAACCATTTATAGCTTTCACATTCTCAACTAAGCCCATCTTATTAATATCATAATTTACCAATACATAACCTTGAAGACCTTTGGCATTCATATGGCTCGGAAAAATTGGTGATTGATGAGACGTCTTTTCAAACCGTACATAATTTGGTATTTGATTGATGCTATTTTTTGGCCATTCATTATTTAATAGGAAATAAGCCTGCTCAAATAATCTTGATAAGGTACATTTTGTATTAACTTGATCCTCTGATTCAAGGCCCTCTTGCTTTAGGCATTCTAAGAAATAAACTTTTTCTTGTTCTAAAGATTTTTTAAAATAATTTTTAAAGCTGCCCTCTTCAATAGCAAATATAGAACTTGTCATTGATAATAAAATTAGGAAGGCTGATGTTCTAATGGGCTTCATTCCAATTTGCTCCTATTTCAGCATCTGCGATTAATGGTATGTCTAATTCAACAGTGCTCTCCATCATTTCTTTCATGGCTTTCAATACCTCATTCGCTTCTGATTTTGGTGACTCAAATATTAGTTCATCATGAACTTGCATGATCATTTTGACATTTGGCATTTCTTTAAATAGAAATTGATTTATATCAATCATTGCTTTTTTTATTATATCAGCAGCCGATCCTTGAAGTGGGGCGTTAATTGCCGCTCTTTCTGCAGCTTGTCTTCTCAAACCATTTGCAGCGTTAATTTCATTTAAATACAGCCTTCTTCCCATAAGAGTTTCTACATACATATTCTCTTTAGCTTTAATTTTTGTGTTCTCAATATAATCTTTAACGCCTGTATATCTTTCAAAATATGTATCAAGATATTGTTGGGCCTCTGCTCTAGGAATATCAAGTTGACGAGTCAAACCAAATGCAGACATTCCATACATAAGGCCAAAATTTATAGCCTTTGCGCTTCTCCTTTGCTCAGAAGTCACTGCTTCAAGATCAGCATTAAAAACCTCTGCTGCTGTTGCTGAATGAATGTCTAAATTATTATTAAAGGCATGGGTTAAGTTTTTATCCTTTGATAAGTGGGCCATTATCCTTAGCTCTATTTGTGAATAGTCTGCAGAAATTAAAACATTGCCTTTCTCTGGAACAAATGCTTCTCTAATTCTTCTTCCTTCAGCGGTCTTAATAGGTATATTTTGTAAATTGGGCTCAGTAGAAGAAAGTCTTCCTGTAGAGGTGACCGCTTGTTGATAAGATGTATGAATCCTTTTTGTTTTTGGGTTTTCAATCTTGATAAGACTGTCTGTATAAGTTGACTTTAATTTTGCCAACCCTCTGTATTCAAGAATTATTTTTGGGAGCTCATATTCTTCGGATAATCTTTTTAATGTCTCTTCATTTGTTGAGGGCTGTCCTTTTGGTGTTTTCTTTAAAACTGGTAATTTTAATTTTTCATACAATACCTCAAGCAACTGCTTGGGAGAGTCTAAATTAAATTCTCCCTTGGCCAATCTGAATGCTTCTGCAGAAAGTATTTCTATTTTTCTAGAAAGTTCTTCTGAGTGAGCTGCAAGCTTATCTCTATCTACCTTGGCTCCGTTGGCCTCAATACTTGCAAGAACGTGCACTAATGGATATTCAATATTTTTTAAAAGCTCTATTTGAGAGGGCTTGTCTTCAAGGAGTTGTTGTAGTTTGTTATAAAGTCTCAATGTTATGTCGGCATCCTCTGATGCATAATTAGATGCAATATCAATGTTTACCTCTGAAAAACTTATTTCCTTAGATGCTGTACCTGCGACATCAGAATACTTTGTGGTTTGATAGTTGAGATAATATTCAGCTAGTTTATCCATACCATGTCTTGTTGCCGTGCTGTTCAAAACATATGACATTAACATGGTGTCTGCTAGAAACTGGTCTAGTTTGATTCCATGCCTTGATAAAATTGGTATATCAAATTTTAGATTTTGCCCGATTGCCTTGTGAGCATTTTTTTCTACAGTTTTGCCGATAATTTTTTGAACTTGATCTAACTTCAATTGGTTTGGACACCCATCATACTTATGACCTATTGGGATATAACAGCCTGCACCCTCTTTGGTTGATAGAGATATTCCAACCAGGTTTGCTGTTATAGTATCAAGAGAGTCTGTTTCTGTATCAATGGCAAAATGGCTGCATTTATCAATATCCTTGGCCCAGCTTGTTAAATCTTGTTCATTAAAAATAGTTTTATAATTTAAGTTTTCAGGAACCTTATGTTCCTCTTTGCTGCTTGAATCTTTTTTTGCAATTGGGCTGGTTACCACAGGGGCTTTGAAGCCAAACTCTTCAAATAGTTGTAACAACTTATCATTATCAGCTTTTTTTTCCAGAAGACTGTTGAAAGGCACTCCAATATCAACATCATTTTTAAGAGAAACAAGTTCTATATTTCTATCTAGATCATCTAATGATGATCTTAGATTTTCGCCAACCTTACCTTTTATACTTTCTGCATTTTCTATAATCTTTCCAATGTCTCCAAATTCATTCAACCATTTAGCAGCGGTTTTGATTCCAACTTTTGGAACCCCTGGTATGTTATCTGATGTATCTCCTACTAGAGCTAACATATCTCTAATTTGATTAGGCTTAACTCCGAACTTATCAAAAACTTTTTGTTCATCAAAAATTTGATGGGTCATAGTATTCATCATCGTAGAGATAGGGTCCTCAACAAGCTGCATAAGATCTTTATCGAGCGATGATATTACTGATTTAAAACCCTTTTCCTTTGCAATCCTAACTAAGGTGGCTATAACATCATCCGCCTCAACTCCACCAATCTCTATCAAAGGAAAGCCTATGGCTTGACAGATTTCTTTTAAGGGGGCTAGTTGCTCCCTTAGATCATCCGGCATTGGCGGTCTGTTCGCTTTATAGTCACTGTATACATCTGATCTGAAAGTTTTTCCCTTAGCATCAAAAACAACAATAATTGGAGAGCCTTCACTATCTTTTTTTAAAGTAGTCAGCATATTTGTTACGCCTTTAATTGCTCCTGTAGGATGGCCGGCTGGGGATGTTAGAGGAGGCATCGCGTGATAAGCACGATACAAATAAGACGAACCGTCAATAATAAAAATTCTATTTTTCATATTAATGCCTAAATGGATATATTATCGTCAATGTTTTTTTTATACTATAG
>JAQWXQ010000009.1 GCA_029254395.1 SAR86 cluster bacterium
CTTTCTCTCGTAACATCAAACTGCTTACCAACCTCTTCCAATGTATGGTCAGTATTCATTCCTATACCAAATCTCATTCTTAAAACCTTTGCTTCTCTTGCTGTTAATGAGCCGAGAACATCATCTGTTGCTAAATGGAGACTACCCTCTGTGGCATTTTGCAATGGCGACTCGATCACAGTATCTTCAATGAAATCACCTAGACTTGAATCCTCATCATCACCGATAGGTGTTTCAGTGGAAATTGGTTCTTTTGCAATTTTTAGTACCTTTCTTACCTTATCTTCTGGCATATCAAGTTCTTGAGAAAGCTCTTCAGGGGTTGGTTCTCTGCCCATGTCTTGCATCATCTGGCGAGAAACTCTATTTAGCTTATTAATAGTTTCGATCATGTGAACTGGTATTCTTATTGTTCTTGCTTGGTCTGCAATTGATCTTGTGATTGCCTGCCTAATCCACCATGTTGCATAAGTAGAGAACTTATAGCCTCTTCTGTATTCAAATTTATCAACGGCTTTCATTAGACCAATGTTGCCTTCTTGAATTAGATCTAAGAACTGTAAGCCTCTATTTGTATACTTTTTAGCAATAGAAATAACAAGCCTTAGGTTGGCTTCAACCATGTCCTTTTTGGCTCTTCTCATTTTTGTTTCGCCCATAGACATTTTTCTATTAATTTCTTTAATTTCTTTAACAGATAACCCTACTGATCTTTCAAGCTCTAAAATATCTTTTTGTGCGATTACAACATCCTGTCTAACGGCTGCTAGCAAATCTTTTTTATATTTCTTCTCTTTCATTAGAGAATCAACCCATTTAACTTCGGTTAAATTATCTGAGAAATTTTTAAGAAAATCCTTTCTTGGCATTCTTGCTTTTTTAACAAGCTGTTCTTGTATAAATTTTTCTTTTTCTCTAATTTTACTTAAGCCTGATCTAGCTATAGCGCTGATTTCATCAAACATTCTGGGGCTAAATTTTAAGAACTGAAATATATCTCCAACTTTATTAAAATCTTCAGCTACTTCTTTAGATGATCTGCCTTTGGAATCTATTGTTGTTAGAGTTTTGTTATATTGACGTTTTAAATTAGTCATCCTTCTTTGGACTTCCTTCATATCAGGGCCGTTGCTGACTTCTTCGTCAGACTCTTCTGCGGCTTCTGCTTCCTCTTTGGCTCTTTGACTTCCTGGGCCTGCTGATGGGACATATTCCATCTCTTCAAGAAAACCAGTTAAAAAATCATTAATTTTCTTCTCGCCATCTTTTACCATTTGATGGTATTCGATTGCGTATTCAACTGACCTTGGGTAAACCACACTAGCATGCAAGAGATCGCGCATACCTTCTTCTATTCTTTTGGCAATTTCTATCTCACCCTCTCTTGTGAGAAGATCAACGGTACCCATTTCGCGCATATACATTCTTACCGGATCAGTAGTTCTTCCAGTTTCATTCTCAACAGCAGCAAGTGCTTCTGCGGCTTGCTCTAATGCAATATCATCGGAGTCTTCAGACTCAGCAAGCATTAATGTATCTGCATCTGGAGCGGTTTCATGAACTTGGAGACCAAGATCATTAATCATTCCAATGATTTCGTCTACCTGATCTGGATCTGAAATATCTTCTGGAAGATGATCATTAACATCAGCATAGGTTAAATAGCCTTGTTCCCTTCCCTTTTCTATGAGTTCTGCTATTTTTGAACCCTTTTTGCTTAACTTGTCCACTAATTCTCCAGTATGTATTAACTATATGTGGTGACTGATTGCAGTTTTTCAATCACTTACTATGCTTAAATTTCTTAGTAAATTTTTATCTGCTTCCGTATGATTTTCCTTTCTTAGAATGACTTGTTGTAATTCTCTTTTTTCAGCAGAAGTAATTTCTTGCATATTATACTTTTCTTTTAAGATTACTTCTCTATCTTTTTCAGATTTCGAAATTGTATTAATACAATCATAAATCATCCTTTTTGCATCCTCAGCAGATAGATTTATATCTGATAACAATGCTTCGCTAAATACATTTTGTATTTGCTCTTTTTCAATACTTTCAAATACTATTGACGGGATAACATTAGGATCTTTTTTGAACTTGTCTTTAACTGGCTGAATAAAATAAAACTTTGAGTCTTTTTTTATATCATCAAATATAATTTCTGAGGCTAACTTAGGATGTTGGATAAGGGCAGTAAAAATGCCAAGCACTGCTTTTCTTGCAATTTTTGAGGATGATTTAGGCTTTATTTCCTCTTGTCTATTAGATGGAGCCGATGAGTAATTGTTAGCAGAGTTATTAATTAACTTTGCAAAATCTAAACTGCAAACTTTTGCAACCTCGTCAATGTATGCCTCTTTTAATGGTTGGTTATTAATTTTGCTTACAAGAGGGGCGGCAAATTTTGCGGCCACTGACCTTCCCTCAATCGTATTTAAATCTGCTTGTTCCTTCACAGTTTCAATGAAAAACTGAGATAAAGAGGTTGCGGCATTAGCAAGCTCAAGAAAAGCCTCTTTACCGTGTTCATTTATAAAACTGTCTGGGTCATGACCTTCTTCTAAAAATATAAAAGATATATTAATGTCTTCCCTTAAAATAGATAATCCATTTTCAACAGCACGCCAAGCTGCTTTTCTTCCAGCGAGATCACCATCAAATGCAACATAAATATTTTTACAGTACCTCATCATTTTAGATATGTGCAGACCTGTTATCGCAGTGCCCAGTGAAGCGACAGCGTTTGTAACTCCATTTTGATGAAGGGCAATTACATCCATATAACCCTCTACTACAAACAATGATTGCAATGGACTGTTTAATTTTCTAGCTTCATACAAACCATATAACTCTTTAGACTTGCTAAATGTTTTAGTCTCAGGTGAATTTAAATATTTAGGCTCGCCCTCATCAATTATTCTCCCTCCAAAAGCAATATGGTCTCCTTTAATATTTCTTATAGGAAACATTAACCTTCCCCTAAATCTATCTTTCATTTTTTCAGAGAATAGTCCTGAGTCTGTTAAGTCATTCTTTTCATACTCTTTTGATAATATTTGAAAGAGCCCTTCCCATTCATCAAGCGAATAACCAATATTAAAAAACTTAGCGACCTCTCCTGAGATTGATCTAGACTTAAGGTACTCAATAGCCCTTTTACCCTTGGAAGATTTAAGCTGCTCTTCATAAACCTTTGCTGTTCGAGAATTAATATTAAGTGCTTGGGTTGTATCAACTGTTTGGTGCGTTTTTGGAACTTCTAAACCTACTGCTGAAGCAATGCTTTCCACCGCATCAACAAAATCTAAGTTTTCAAAATCTCTTAAAAAATTAATTGCATTGCCTTTAGCATTGCAAACAAAACAATAATAAAATTGCTTATCCTGATTAACTGCCATTGAGGGATTAGTATCATCATGAAATGGGCATATACCCCAAAAGTTATTGCCTTTTTGATTTAGCTGCACTCTTCTACCAATAATATCCACGATATCAGATTGGTCTAATATTTGATCAATGAAGCTAGAGGGAATCGACATTTTGATTAAACCAGTTATCTATTAAAATTTTTGCTGCATTTGCATCAATAATTTCTTTTTTTATACTTTTATTATTCTCTATCATTAGTTCTTTAAAATTTTGCCTTGCTTCAAAGCTGGTGAGCCTCTCGTCAACATATTCGCATTTAATATTTGTAAGCTTAGCAAGCTTCTTAGTAAATTTTTCAACGAGTGTCATAATATCACTATCTGTGCCATCCATATTTAATGGCTTGCCGATAAGCAATAAATCTGGCTTCCACTCCCCTACTATTTGGCTTATCTCTTGCCAGTTAACTTTGTTTTCTTTGTTAAAGATGACGGTTAGAGGCGAAGAACTTTGAGTTATAGTTTGACCTACTGCAATACCAATTTTTTTTGTTCCGAAATCAAAAGATAGAATTTGCATAACCATTAACCTGAAGAAAAATTCCAATCTCTAACAATTTCTATAAACCCATACTCTTCGATCATTAAAGGATCAAATGCTGGGAATGGAGCCGATTCATTAAGAATTTTTAGAGCCAACAAATCAACCTCTCTAACCCCTGATGAAAGGGCTATTTCTGACCTTATTAGATTCCCTAGAGAATCAATTGTGGCAATAATTTGCACTCTTTGTCCCTCTAGAAATATTCCATCTTCAGAAATTATACGATCACCTGCAGATTCAATCTGTCTTTGCCATAAATTTAAGTACTTAGCCTCAGCACTATTAACCAAAGAATTGGCTTCTAGCTTTTTAACTTTTAAGGATTGATAAGAGCTTTTTTGCTTTCTGTTCAACATTGATTTCGGATTATCTTGATTTAATTCATTAACATCATTAAATGCTGATGTTTGCTGACCAAGCTCATCAATATTCGCATTTGCTAACTTGACATTTATGACTGGGGTTTGATTCAAAATAGGTAGTTTATAGTAGGTCGTAAAAGTAATACCAAAGATTAAAACCAAATGAATGACAGCTGATATTAGGAAAGATTTATTAAGATTTAAAGATCTTGAGCTAGAGTTTTTTGTAAGAAGATGTGAGCTCATAAGCCTTTTATATATTCTTTAATTGGGTTTTCACCAGATTGAATATAAATCTCTCGCGCGCAAGTTGGGCTTGTGATGTTTATTTCTGTTAGCTTGTCTCCAATCATATCTATTCCAGCAAAATTTATACCATTCTCTAAAAGTTTGATTGCAACTTTATTTGCAATTTCTTTTTGGACTGGGGTGAGATCGGCGACAACACCCTTTCCGCCTGCAGCAAGATTGCCTTTAAAATTTCCATCTTGAGGAATTCTTGCAAGTGTTTTTGGAAATGGCTTTCCGTGAATAATTAGAATTCTAAAATCTCCATCATAAATTTCTGGAAGAAATTCTTGACCTATGATTGTTGTGGTTTCTTTATTAGTCATATTAAGCAAAATATCTTTAGCATCTTCATCAATATCATCAAATTTATGAATAGATGCTCCGCCCATTCCATCTAGAGGCTTTACTACAATAGTTTGATATCTTTTTTGAAATTCCTTAATTTGATTTATATCAGAGGTAATAATTGTTTTTGGAATAAAATCAGAAAAATACAATGCAAATACTTTTTCATTAAATTCTTTAATTGCTGATGGGTCATTATGAATATTTGCGCCGTTATTGGCTGCTGTGCTTAGTAGGTGTAGGCAATTAATATAATTCTCATCTACAGGAGGATCTTTCCTCATGAATACAGATGAAAAATCATTTAAAGCAATTTTGTTAGTGTTAATTGCAATGGAAAGATTGCTACTAATAGAAAAGCAATTTGCATAAACCATATTGTCTAATGCAAAAATATCTTTCATTTCACATTGGTAAACATCCACGTCCCTATTTAGAGCTTCCTCCATCATAAAAATAGAAGTATCTTTTTTATGATTAAGTGAGCCAAAAGTATCTGTTATGAATAAGAATGATTTTTTCATAGCTCACCAAGGTAATTTTGCAAAAGTGTTGCTCCGACTATTGCAGCTGTTTCTGCTCTTAAAATATTCTTTCCAAGAAGTCTTATATTAACATTGTGAAAATTTAATAATTTTAATTCGTCATCTGAAAAACCAGATTCAGGTCCAGAAATTATGATTTGCTCTGATTCAGATATATCGCTTTGCAGAAAAGTGCCTTTGCCTGAAAAATCAAAAGCAATGATATTGATATTATGGGCATTCTTCATATTAAGAGCTTCTTCAAGATTTGGAAATAATCTAATTTTTGGAAGATAATTATTCCCTGATTGCTTACATGCCGATATCACAACTTCCTCAAGCTTATTAACTATTTTTTGTAGATCTTTTTTTGCAACACTCTGATCAATATTTCTAGGCTTATATAGAATAATCTCATGCATACCTATTTCAACAATTTTCTGGATCATGAAAGTTAGGCTATCTTTTTTTAGTATGGGTAAAAGGGATGATATTTTGTGTGGTGCTTTAGGGGATTGATTAATTTTTGAATTAAGAGCTAATTTCACGTTAGTTCTGCCTAGCTCTTTTATTACAAAATTTGCATACAAACCACTACCATTAAAAACTTCTACTTCATCAGACTCATGAAGCCTGAGCGCTCTTTTAAGATGATTGGACTGCAAATCATCCAGCTCTATATCTAAGCTACTTTCTGTGAATGATTTGTTATAAAATCTATGAAGTTTCATACATCTATTATAGCTACTGGATTATAAGAATGTCAGACATAAGTATTATATTAATTAGGCATGGTGAAGCAGCAGCATCTTGGTCTGAAGACCCAGACCCTGGATTAAGCGATAACGGTCATGAGCAGGCTGAGAGTTTATTAATACATGATTGCTATCAAGACCTTTCTGGATATCAATTTATATCAAGCCCAAAGTTAAGGGCAATAGAAACATCAAATTTTTTAGCTAAGAAATTTAATAAAAATGTTAGAACTGACTTGTCTTTCAGCGAGATTCCAGCCACTGGAGTGCAGATGAAAGATAAGATGGAATGGCTTGGTAACATCTCATCTATGCCAATAGAAAACTTACCTCTTGAAGTTGCTGTATGGCGTAAAGAAATAATTACCTCACTCCTTTTAACAAAAAGTAATACAGTTATCTTTTCACACTTCATGGTTATGAATGTATTAGCAAGTTATGCCAGAGATGAGCAGAGGTTATTGTCTTTCTACCCAGACTATACATCGTTTATCAAAATAGTTTTAAGGAATGAATCAATTTATACAATTGAGTTTGATAAAGAGAAAAAAACTAAGATCAATATATAAAAAACTATTGAGCAATTTTTAAACAAATGTAAAATCAAAAAGGTCTTTTCATAAATTGTCTTACATTGGTAAAAAAAGAAAACTCTTTCGATAGTTATTCAAAAAAACCTCTCAAGGAAGAAGTTAGGAAAGCTATGAAAAGATACTTTAGGCAGCTTGAATCTAATGCGCCCATAGATGTTTACGAGCTCGTGCTCTCAGAAATAGAACCCCCTCTTCTAAAGCAAACAATGAAGTATGCAAGATATAACCAATCTAAGGCTGCAAAAATTCTTGGCATCAATAGAACAACCCTAAGAACAAAACTTAAAAAATATAAAATAGAGAAATAATGAACCAAATAGTTCCAAAAACAGCCCTTATAAGTCTTTCAGATAAGTCTGGATTAGATGAGTTAGTTACATTTTTAGTATCCAAAGATGTAAAAATTTTATCAACAGGGGGGACATACAAAGCCATTAAGGAAATTACCTCTAATGTTGTTGAGGTATCTGACTTCACTGGGTTTGAGGAAATGATGGATGGAAGAGTAAAGACTCTGCACCCTAAAATACATGCGGGCATATTAGCAAGAAGAGATAAAGACTTGGATGTTCTTGCGAGCAGAGGCTATGAGCCAATTGATCTTGTTGTGGTTAACCTTTACCCATTTCAGGAAACGATTGCCTCAGGGTGCTCTTTTGATGAAGCAATAGAAAAAATAGATATTGGGGGGCCGACTATGATTAGATCTGCGGCAAAGAATTTTAAAGATGTTGCTGTATTATCAGACCCTAGTGATTACGCTTCATTTATTAAACAGTGGAAAAGTGATGAAGGTATTTCCCTTGATATGAGAAAAGAATTATCAAAAAAAGTCTTTTTAACAATGGCTAACTACAATAAAGCTATTTCTGATTACTTGTCAGAAAAGCAGCCCACCTCATTGCCTGGTTTTAGTTTTGAAAAAAGTTCTAGTCTTAGATATGGTGAGAACCCACACCAAAAGGCCACTCTTCTAACTTTTGATGGGCTAAAGAAAAGAAATATTGCCAATGCTGAAATCATTCAAGGCAAAGAATTATCTTATAACAATATTGTTGATGCTGATGCTGCTTGGGAATGTGTAAGAGAGTTTAGTGAACCAGCTTGTGTAATTGTGAAGCACGCTAATCCATGTGGAGTAGCATCTTCAGCTTCATTGCTTGAAGCATATGATTTAGCATTTCAAACTGATCCAACCTCTGCTTTTGGCGGTATTATTGCGCTTAATGGCACCTTGGATGCAAAAACTGCCCATGAAATTAATGAAAGACAGTTTGTTGAAGTTATTATTGCAACGGATTATGAAAAAGGCTCTTTGGATATTCTATCTACAAAAAAGAATATAAGAGTGCTAAGAGTGGATCTAGATCAAGACGACCTCTACCCTGGAATTATTAAAAAGGTCTCAGGGGGAATCCTTTTACAAGAAGATGATAATTTTAGTGTACCTATGTCGTCCTTAGCATGTGTAACAAAAAGGCAGCCTAATGAGAATGAATTGAATGACCTTATGTTTGCATGGAAGGTTGCTAAATATGTTAAATCTAATGCAATAGTTTATGCAAAAAATAAACAGACTATTGGTATTGGAGCAGGACAAATGAGTAGAGTAATAAGTGCTGATATAGCAAACCTCAAAGCAAAAGAAGAGGGCTTGAAGGTTGCTGGTGCAGTAATGGCCTCTGATGCTTTTTTCCCATTTAGAGATGGGATTGATAAGGCTGCCTCAAGTGGTATTGCATCAATCATCCAGCCTGGTGGATCAATAAGAGATGAGGAAGTTATAGCTGCTGCAAATGAAAACAATATGGCAATGGTCTTTACTAATACAAGGCATTTTAGACACTAATGAAAGTTCTTGTTATTGGGTCTGGAGGAAGAGAACATGCTTTAGCATGGAAATCTGCTCAAGATGAAAATGTAACTGAAGTTTTTGTTTGCCCAGGAAATGCTGGAACTGAGCTTGAAGATAAACTGACTAATATTGAAATTGAGCATAATGATTTTGAGTCAATTGCAGCTTTCTGTAGTGAAGAAAATATTAGTCTAGTAATTATTGGGCCAGAACAACCACTGGTTATGGGTTTGGCTGATTTTCTTTTGTCAAAAAAAATCAATGTATTCGGCCCCTCACAAGCAGCAGCCCAACTAGAAGGGTCCAAAACCTTTTCAAAAGATTTTTTTGTTAAGTATGGTATACCCACGGCAGCATATAAATCATTTGATGGCTTCACTGATGCTCTGCGTTATCTCGATTCGATAGATTATCCAACAGTTATAAAGGCAGATGGTTTGGCTGCAGGCAAAGGGGTAATTATATGCAGCACAAAAAGTGAGGCTATTTCTGCTTTGGAAAGTATTTTTAAGGATAAAGCATTTGGCTCTGCTGGAAGCCGAGTTGTGATTGAAGAATTTCTTGAAGGCGAAGAGGCTAGCTTCATAGCAGTGGTAAGTAAAAATAAAATAGTGTCGCTAGCAACAAGCCAAGACCATAAGGCAGTTTGTGAAGGTGATGTTGGTTTAAATACAGGTGGCATGGGAGCCTACTCACCAGCTCCAATAGTGACTGACGCAATTAATCAAAAAATCTTAGATGAAGTTATGAAACCAACAATGCAGGGCCTAATAGATGAGGGCTCTCCTTATTTAGGTTTTCTATATGCTGGGATCATGATTAAAGACGGCGAAATAAAGGTTTTAGAATTTAATTGTAGGTTTGGCGACCCTGAGACACAGCCAATAATGATGAGATTAAAATCAAGCCTAGTCGAGCTTTGTCTAGACGCTATTGAAGATAAGCTTGAAACTCACCAGATTGAATGGAGTAGCAAGTCCGCATGCGGTGTTGTAATAGCATCAGGTGGCTATCCAGAACAATACAAATCAAATCAAGAAATCTCGTTAGATGAAATTAATGGGGCAGACATTAAATTATTTCATGCGGGTACGAAAATGCTAAATGACTCAATTGTTACATCTGGAGGTCGAGTATTTTGTGCGACTGCTCTTGGCAATGATCTAAAAGATGCACAGGAGAAAGCGTATGAGCTAGTTAATAAAGTTTCATTTAATGGTGCTTTCCACAGAAAAGATATTGGTTATAAGGGTATTTATATGGGGGTGAAATGGGTTTAATAGACAACATTATTAATGAGTGCGATATTGCGCTCAAAACATTATCTAACACCAAGCCAGGAACAAATAGAGAATATCCAGCGCAAGACTCACAAAAGCAAGAACATGAACTCTCTAAAGAGGAAAAAAATCTTTCAATTCAAATGATGAGAGTAAATCTTGCTGGAGAGGTGGCTGCTCAAGCTCTGTATCGTGGCCAAGCAATGGTTTGCAAGGATGAAAAAATTAAAAAACACCTTATCGATGCGGGCGAAGAAGAAACTGATCATTTGATTTGGTGTAAAAAAAGACTGGATGAACTTAATGGAAATGCTTCAATATTTAACCCTATATGGTATGCAGGATCATTTGCGATTGGGGCAATTTTTGGAAATATGGGTGAAAAGGTAAGCTTAGGTTTTGTAGAGGAAACTGAGAAGCAAGTTGTTAAACACATAGACAGACACCTGGATAAAATATCTCCAAAAGATAGAGACACTATCAATATTTTAAAGACTATGAGAGAGGATGAGGACACTCATGCTAAACAAGCGGAAGAAAATGGTAGTGAAGAACTTAAAAAGCCTACTAAAAAAATTATGGAGTACACTGCAAAAATCATGACCTCCTCAAGCACCTATATTTAAATGAAAGAAGTACTGCTGTTAGCTATTGTAAGCTTCTTATCTTTATCATTATTATCTCAGCCTATAGTTAACATAGAAAATCTGCGGCATTCTGGAGAGCTAGGGGTCTTTAAATCTATTGGGCTTTCGCTCAACTCATCTAGAGGCAATGAAGAAAGAGATGACTATAAGTTAGATCTTTCATTTGCAAAGAATAATGATAAATATGAATCTCTTATTACATTTAATAATTCTAAAAGAACTAAAGATGAGCTACTAGAAGATAAATCGTCATTCTTGCATGCAAGGTTTTTAAAAAAACTAGAGAGATCGTTTGATGTGGAAAGTTACATTCAATCAAGCAAGAACCCTTTTCAGTCATATAAAAAACGTAACTTAGCCGGAGTGGGAATAAGACTTAATTCTAAAAGAGATTATAAATTTGGATTAAGCGTTATGAGAGAAATTGAGGAAAGTCTCCTTGGAGAAAATATTTCAACTAGCAGGCTAAACTTATACATTAATAAAAAAATTTTATTAAGTGGGGATAATAGCTTAGCAACATCAGTATTTTTTCAGCCTTCCATTAATGATCCTAGTGCGGATTATAAAGCCTCAATATTAATGGCATTAAATATTCCAATTTCAGAAAAAATAAAAATTGAAATAAAACTATCGAGTGTTTTAGATAATGATCCTCCAGATATTTCTGAAAAATCCAACCACTCTTTCTCAACAAATTTTAGATATAGTTTTTAGCTATTTCATCTGTTGCCACTTTATTGGAACCCCTTCAAGCTGATATCTATTAGACT
>JAQWXQ010000054.1 GCA_029254395.1 SAR86 cluster bacterium
GCATCATAATCGTGGCGGTTTCAAAAACAGAAGAAGGTCTCGAAAAGGATAGCATTAAACAAATTAATCATGGTCGAGATATCTAAATACGATGTTGTTATTCTTGGCGGCGGTGCGGGAGGTCTTTTCTGCGCGTTTGAGGCGGCAAAAAACGGCAATAAAGTTCTTGTATTAGAAAAAGCTAATAAAGTTGGTAAAAAAATTCTCATGTCTGGAGGTGGTCGCTGCAACTTTACTAATCGTGAAGTGAACCCTGATAATTTCATATCTAAAAATAAACATTTTTCTAAATCAGCGCTATCTGGGTACAACCCTCAAAAATTTGTAGACCTTGTTGAAAGTCATGGTATTGAGTATGAGGAAAGGAAGCATGGCCAGCTTTTTTGTATTAATTCTGCTAAAGATATAGTAAAAATGTTACTTGATGAATGTAATAAAAAAGGCGTAACTATTATTACAAATGCTACTCCCTCAAATATAAGCTTTAACAACGCAAATGATTTATATAGCTTATATGCTGAAATTGATACTAGGTCTGATAATTACACCCTGAAAATATCCTCAAAGGCATTGGTTGTAGCTACAGGAGCCTTATCAGTACCTACACTTGGTGGAAGTGGGTTTGGATATGATTTAGCCAAACAATTTAACCTAGATGTTTTAGATCTTCACGCTGGATTAGTACCATTTATGTTTAGTGACCATTTAAAAAATATTTGTGAAAAACTCTCTGGGGTTTCACTGACTATTTCAGTTGGTTGTAATAATAAAACATTTACTGAGGATATGTTGTTTACTCATAGAGGTCTTAGTGGGCCAGCAATATTGCAAATTTCTAATTATTGGTCGTTAGGTGATGAGATATCAATTAATCTTTTCCCAAAAATTAATATTGAGGATTTTATAAAAAATTCAAAAAAAAATACTCCAAAACAAAAACTTAGAACGATTATTTCATCTCAATTACCTAAAGCTGTTGTCGATGAGCTTGAGAGTTTATTTTGGCCTAATTTCGCTGATCTAAGAGTTGGTGAGTGGTCGAATAATCAAATAGAGATACTTTCAAGAAACTTGCATGCTTGGAATATTAAACCATCTTCTACTGAGGGATATAGAACAGCTGAAGTTACTTTATGTGGAATTGATACAAAAGATATCAGCTCAAAAACCATGGAGGTTATTGGGCAAAAGGGTCTTTATTTCATTGGCGAAGTTTTAGATGTAACAGGTCACTTAGGTGGTTACAATTTTCAATGGGCTTGGTCTTCTGCATATGCAGCAGCTCAGGATTTATTAAATAAAGAACTATAACAATAAATTTAGATATACTTAATTTTAAAAAATAATGCTCTCATTCAATAATTTAGAACTTGTACTTGGCGGAAATACTCTTTTTAATGATGTCTCATTGACAATTCATCACCATCAAAAAGTAGGCTTAGTTGGGGCAAATGGCACAGGAAAAACTAGTTTATTTAAAGTAATAAAAAAAGAAATAGAAGTTGATCAGTCCTCTGTAAGCTATCCTGCTGATCTTCGAATTTCATATCTTGCTCAAGAAATTGAAGGAACAGAAGAGTTAGCAATTGACTATGTTCTTTCAGGCGACTCTCATTTAGTAAACATTCAAAATCAAATTAATGAAGCTGAACAAAATGGCGATTATGAAAAACTAGGAGATCTATATGATGTTTTTAGCTCTCTTGATGGTTATTCTGCAAAGTCAAAAGCAGAGCAGTTATTAGTAGGCTTAGGCTTTAAATCAGAGGAATTTAAAAAACCTTTAAAGGCTTTTTCAGGTGGGTGGCGTGTCAGACTTAATTTGGCAAAAACCTTAATGCAACCATCTGATCTTATGTTGCTTGATGAGCCAACTAACCATTTGGATCTTGACGCCATTCTTTGGCTTTCTAACTGGATTAACCATTTCCAAGGCGCATTAATTTTGATATCGCATGATAGAGACTTCTTAGATGATTGTGTAAATTTTGTAGCCCATTTGCACAGACAGTCGATTGAAATTTATAAAGGTAACTATTCACAATTTGAGACATTAAGAGCTTTGAAAATGGCTGAAATTCAAAGTAATTTTATAAAGCAACAAAAAGAAGTAGCTCATATGCAAAGCTTTATTAATAGATTTAAAGCTAAAGCAACAAAAGCAAGACAGGCGCAAAGTAGGATAAAATCTCTTGAAAAAATGGAACTCATAGCTCCTGCCCATATAGACTCACCTTTTAATTTTAAAATATCTGAAACAGATAAAATTTCGAATCCTTTGGTAGCTTTAAGGAAGGCTGAGATGGGTTATTTAGATCCAATACTTACCAGTGTTGATTTCACCATCTGTCCCGGTGATAGGGTTGGTTTACTTGGACCAAATGGAGCAGGTAAATCAACATTGATTAAATCTATTGTTGGTGATTTGAAACTTCTTGATGGTGATAGAGAAACAGGCGCTAATATTAAGATTGGCTATTTTTCTCAACACCAAGTCGATGATCTAGATTTAACTATTTCTGCATTTACACATATACAACGACTTGATGAGACAAAATCAGAAAAACAAATCAGAACTTATCTTGGTGGCTTTAATTTTAAAGGAGATAAGGTAAAGGATTCGATTAAACTTTTTTCTGGAGGCGAGAAGGCCAGACTAGCTTTTGCAATAATCTCTTATCAGAAACCAAATATATTACTAATGGATGAGCCTACAAACCATCTTGATATGGAAATGAGGCATGCACTGACAGTTGCAATACAAAGCTTCAAAGGCGCAATCGTACTTATATCCCATGATAGACATTTATTAAATAGTTCTGTTGACACTTTTTATCTTGTTGATAAAGGAAAATTAGAGGTTTTTAATGGTGATTTAGAAGACTATAAAAATCTTATTCTTAATATTAAGAATTTTGATAATAAGTCTTTAACCAAAAAGAAAAAAAATAAAGCAATTGATCGTGAGGATAGTATTAAGCAGAGCAAGAATTTAAAATCAGAAATATCCAAACTAGAAAAACGCCTGCAAAGGCTCAATAAGAAGCTTAATGAGGCTAATGAAGAGCTAGCCAATCCAGACCTTTATTCAGGCAATCCCAGTGATAACCTTCAAGACTTAATTAGAAATCAGTTAGAGCTATCAAATGAAGTTGAAAGGGTTGAAAAGGAGTGGATTGAAAATGTTACAAAACTTGAAAAGCTAACAAGCTAAAAGAATCTATAAAGCAAATCGTCATATTGGTGGCGCGCCCGGAGAGATTCGAACTCCCGACCCCTTGGTTCGTAGCCAAGTACTCTATCCAGCTGAGCTACGGGCGCATTTATAAAAAATATAATATTTAAGCGTTTATTATGCTTTTTTGCATAATTTTGTATATCAAATTGTACACTTAATTAAAACCACATGACTTATAAAAATACACTTAGTTTAAGGTTTTTATATAAACCACAGAAGTAATTCTATAAAGTAAGCAAATGGCTATAATTAAAGCAAATAACCTTATAAAAACTTATGCAGATCCAGATAGTAATGGCAAGAAATTTAATGCTGTAGACGGTGTATCTTTGAGTATTCATACTGGAGAGATATTTGGTATTTTAGGACCAAATGGAGCAGGGAAGACAACAACATTAGAAATGCTAGAGGGTTTAAAGGACATTGATGCTGGATCAGCATCAATAAATTCGATTGATATTTCAAAAAATCCATACAAGGTAAAAGAGTTTATTGGCGTCCAACTTCAAGCAAATGAATACTTTGACAATATGACACTCTCAGAATTGCTTAATTTATTTAGTGCTTTGTACAATAAAAAAAATGATTCTTTAAGCCTTCTAAAGAAAGTAAATCTAACTGATAAGGCTAATTCTTATGCTAATGAGCTTTCAGGAGGGCAAAAGCAAAGGTTTTCCATCGCCTGCGCTCTTGTAAATGATCCATTGGTGCTTTTTCTAGACGAGCCAACTACAGGGTTAGACCCTCAAGCAAAAAGAAGTTTATGGGACTTAATAATGAATTTAAATAATTTAGGCATGACCATAATCCTGACTACCCATAATATGGAAGAGGCTCAAAATCTATGCGACAGAATAGCAATAATGGATTATGGAAAAATAATTGCTGAAGATACTCCTCGAGAGTTAATATCAAAGCATGCACCAGAAAGACAAAAAGAAGTAGTAAGTGGAAATATGGAAGATGTTTTTATGGCATTAACAGGACATGGGCTAAGAGATTGACATGCTAACTCAAAAACAACTCTACCTAACAAAAGTATTTATACAAATATTTCTTCGTAATAAACAATATATTATTTTCAGCCTTATTTTACCAATGGTCATTTTAGGTATAGTTGCTTTTAATGAGGGTGATGAAGACCCTATAGACATAGGGATTGTAGATAAATCAAACACAATTCTTTCGCAACAATTTATATCACGCCTTAGTGAAAATAATTTATTTAATATAATAATTAAAAATGAGAACTCACTAAAGGATGATCTTATTAGTGGTAAATTAAAAGCTGGACTTGTTATACCTAATGGAATGACTGCAAAGTCCAGAGCTGCAGATATAAAGTTGTTAGTTGATAGGTCTGACATCCAATTTATTCAAACAATACAGCCAATTTTAAATAACTCATTACTAGAAATTGAAAGAGAATTAACCAAGGCTGAACCATTATTTATTTTAAGTTTGGAGGATATAAAATCTAGATCTTTAAGCTATATTAATTTTTTATTGCCAGGAATAATGGCGTTTATGCTAATGAATCTTAGTATTGCTGGAAGTGGTTTCAACGTTGTTGAGTTTAGAAGACGAGGAATATTAAAACGTTTATTTGTTACACCAATTAAGCCAATAGATTTTGTTACTTCTATTGTTCTTGCTCGAATGGCAATTGTTATAGCCCAACTAACCATTATTTTTAGTTTTGCATTATTTGTTTTAGATGTTGAGGTTGTAGGAAGTCTTTTAACTTTTTATTTCATGATTATGACTGGTATATTGATGTTTTTAACCTTAGGCTTTTCTATCGGTAGCTTAGCTAAATCACAAGAATCAGTGGGTGTTCTTGCTAGTATATTTATATACCCTCAATTAGCACTCTCAGGAGTTTTTTTCCCCGTTGAAAGCCTTCCTGAATTTATTCACCCTATTGCTGCATTACTTCCGTTAAGTATTCTTGTAGAATCTATGAGGCTTGTTGCTAACGAGGGTTTAACATTCTTTGAGTTGTATAGTAATTTTATTGGGATGGTTCTATGGATAATGATAGGAACTTTCATATCAACAAAATTATTTATTTGGAAGGAAGTAGCAGGCTAGACAGATTAAGTCTTTTTTATACTTTTCTTGCTTCTTCTGGAAGCATTACAGGTATTCCATCCTTTATTGGGTAAGCAAGCCCAGCTTCTTTAGATATAAGCTCATTAGTTTCTTTGTCATATTCAAGAGAAGACTTTGTAACAGGGCAAACTAAAATATCTAGCAATTTTTGGTCTAATATAGTCATTTTTTCAAGTATACCTCAGGATTAATTTACAATATATATGGTATCGTAATATCAACTTTGTTATGTATTATGCTATGGAAAAAATTCAACTATCAGCTTTACTAAATTTTCCACTTATTGAACCAGGCGACGATCTTAATTCAATTATTTTTGATTTAATATTAAAAAATAAATTAGACATTAGTGATGGAGATGTTTTTATAATTGCTCAAAAAATAATATCAAAATCTGAAGATAGATATGTAAATTTACAAAGTCTTAGCCTTTCAAGTGAGGCTTTAAGATTATCAGAAAAAATGAATAAAGACCCATATTTTATTCAAGCAATAATAAATGAATCAAATGAAATTGTAAGCATTAATAAAAATGTAATTATAGTTGAGCATAAATTAGGTTTTATTAATATAAATGCAGGTATAGATAGATCTAATATTTCACAAGAAACAAACCAGGTTTTACTTTTGCCAGAAAATCCCTCCAAAAGCGCTGATTTAATTCAAAAACAGTTATCAAGAATGTTAGATAGAAATATCTCAGTTGTTATAACAGACTCCATGACTAGACCATATAGATCTGGAATTACAAATTTTGCATTAGCAAGCTCCAATCTTCAAAGCTTAATAGATTTAACAGGTGATAAGGATATTTATGGCAATTTATTAAAAAATACAGAGATAGCTATTGCTGATGAGATTGCTGCTGCGTCTGGGTTATTGATGGGTCAGGGATCGGATATGCAACCTGTGATATTACTTAAAGGATTTAATAAAGATAAATATGATATAAATAATGCAATAGATTTAATTGTAGAAAAAAAAGATGATCTATATAGGTAAATATCGTTTGAACATATAATAATATTATGAACTTTAGCTTAAACCTCAATAAAATAGCATTGCTAAGAAATGCAAGAGGTGAAAATTACCCAAAACTTGAAGATTACGCGTATAGAGCAATTGATTTGGGTGTAGATGGGCTTACTCTCCATCCAAGACCCGATCAAAGACATGCCACGTGTGAGGATGTAGCTTCAATTTCATCTATATGCAAAGAAAGAACAGTTGAATTTAATATCGAAGGTAATCCATTTTCAAAACCTACTGGAGAATACAGTGGTTTTATAGATCTTGTTAGAAAATCAATCCCTGAGCAGGTTACGCTAGTCCCTGATTCGCTTGATCAGGTTACATCTGATCATGGATGGACACTAGGCTTGAATGAAAAAGAACTCACTTCATCCATTCAAATTATTCGTTCATTTAATTCTAATTCAAGGGTAAGTTTATTTATAGATAGCATCTCTAATGATGTTATTAATTATGAGATCTTAGATTATTGTTTAAAAGTTGGTGCAGATACAATAGAAGTTCACACAGGACCATTTTCTAAACTGATAGAAGCTAAACATTTTAATATAATAGATTCATTGAGGCTCTTGCTTGAAAGAGCAAAAGATAAAGGATTGAATATTAATGCAGGGCATGATCTAAATTTACTAAATCTCAAATACTTAAAAGACTTAGACTTAATAGACGAAGTATCAATAGGGCATGCAATTGTTGTTGATGCCTTGAATTTTGGGTTTGATGACACTATAAAGAAATATATAGATATTATAAAAGGATAATTAATGGATATTGAACAGAAACTTAAAGACCAAATAGCTGATAACGATATATTAATTTATATGAAGGGCACACCATACGAACCAAAATGTGGTTTTTCTGCTAGAACTGTTCAGGCTCTCGTTGAATGTGAGGCTAAATTTTCATATGTAGATATTCTTGAGAATAATGAGGTTAGATCTACACTTCCCTCGGTATCTGATTGGCCTACTTTCCCTCAAGTTTTTGTCAGTGGAGAGCTTATAGGTGGTGCAGATATCGTAGCTCAAATGCATGAATCTGGAGAACTTAAAAAGGTTTTAGAGGAAGCATCTAAGTAGTTTTATATTCATTGACCACCTTACAGAAAACTTTTGCTGTTACATCCGAGTCATAAGCAGCTGAGTGGGCTTGCTTTGAGTCATAATCTATTTGTAATGAATCGCAGACCCTCGCAAGTACTGTTTGGTTTGTTGCTAAAACCCCTAAACTGACTGTATCTAAGACCGAAAAAGGATGAAAGGGTGACTTCTTTATACCATTTCTTTTAACAGATTCATTGATAAATGAGCTATCAAAATGAGCATTATGGCCAACTAAAATCGCTCTTGAGCATTCATATTTATTTCTTGCTTTGTTAATGATTTTAAATAAATCAGTTAAAGCTTCTTTCTCACTTATAGCTATTCTTAATGGATGATTAAGGTCTATCTTTGTAAATTCAAGTGACTCTTTCTCAACAGCCAAACCCTCATATGGTTCAATATGATGTCTATATGTATCGCCAACTTCTAATTGCCCATCTATTTCTTCAATCAAGGTTATAGCAATCTCTAAAATCGCATTGTTTAATGGATTAAAACCACCAGTTTCAATATCCACTACCACAGGAAGATATTTTCTAAATCTTTCTTTAAGAATCATTTTTATCTTTTATGAAATTAGAAACATCATTAGGATTAAATTCATGCAATTTAATCAGATCTTCTTTTACAATATTAGACTGCATTTTATTTAATGCAGCGGACTTATCTATCTTTCTATTAGCAATTTTTAAATTAATTTCATCGCTGATATTTAAATTTTCAGGGGAGTTATTTGCAAGTTTTTTTCTTTTAGCGGTAGTTTTTAATGATTCCTTAAGATCAAAATAATATTGAGAATTATCTCGTGGACTTTTGGCCTCTAATGATGATAATTCTACAATTTCAATACAATCAACGGGGCAGGGCTCAATACAAAGCTCACAACCTGTACAAATATCATCTATCACTGAATGCATTAAATTGGTAGCGCCAACAATTGCATCGACCGGACATGCTCCAATACATTTTTTACATCCAATACAGTCATCCTCTATTATTTTAACTTTTTGTTCTTGTATGGTTGGACCAAACTGAATATCAACATTATCTATACTTTTATCAAGAATAACATTTAATTTATCAAGGGTTTTGGCTCCACCTGGCACACATCGATCATGCGGTGCACCATTAGCTATATCATTTGCATATTGGTAACAGCCAGGAGTATCACATCTTCCACATTGGATCTGTGGAAGTGATTTATGAATTATGTCTATAAGTTCCAAAGCTAATCTTCAAGAACACCAAGTTTTTTTTGAAGCTTGGAGTTTGATGTTGTGTACCCAAAAGGCACTCTTTCGCCAGGGTTGATGCGTTTGTAAGCTTCTTGAACTGCTAATGTAGTTTCATGAAAACCTGAAAGTATTAGGTCAAGTTTGCCAGGGTAATCATTAATATCACCAACTGCAAAAATTCCTTTCTTTGTGGTTTCAAAATTTTCAGTATTAACTTTTATCTTTTTTGAGTTAAGTTCAATATCCCATTCTAAAATAGGTCCAAGCTTCTTATTTAAACCAAACAAGAAAAGAAGCTCATCAGCATCAAAAGATTCAATCTCTTTTGTATCAAAGTTTTTTAACGAAACAGAAGTAACTTTATCTGATCCATTTATCCCATCAATAACATAAGGTGTTAAAAGTTTTACTTTGCCATCCTTTACAAGATCTCTCATTTGCTCCTCAGAATGCAGAGCTCCTCTGAACGCATCTCTTCTATGAACCAGGTTAATGCTTTTAGCTATCTTTGAAAGCTCTATTGTCCAATCCAAGGCTGAATCCCCTCCGCCAAATATAAAGACATTTTTATTTTTATAGGTTTCTTTTGAGCGAACAGCATAAGTTACGCCTTTATCTTTAAATTGATCTGGATCATCTATATTTGGTGGCCTTCGTGGTTCAAAAGAACCAGCGCCTGCAGCTATAAAAACATTTTTTGTAATGAATTCATTATTTGCATTAGTTTTAACAGACCAAAACTCATTATCATCATTAATCACCATTTTTAATTCATCAACCCTTTGATTAAGAAAAACCTCATAATCAAATGGCTTAATCTGCTCAACTAATGCATCAACATGCTCTTGGGCTGTTTGGAATGGTACTCCTGGAATGTCATATATGGGTTTTTCTGGATATAGCTCAGCACATTGACCACCAACTTTATCTAAGTTATCTATTAAAATGCATTTAAGACCAAGCAAACCTGCTTCAAAAACTGTAAATAATCCAACAGGACCTGCACCAATAATAACAATATCTATCTTTTTCTTCATTTACTTCACCCTCTGACCTTCGACCGCTCCTTCATCTGGAGATACTAAATAAACACCGCCTTTTTTATCAGATGACGCAAGGACCATACCCTCCGAAAGACCAAATTTCATTTGTCTTGGTTTCAAATTAGATACAAGAATTACAAGTCTTTCATCCAGATCTTGAGGCTCATAAGCACTTTTAATACCAGCAAATACCTGTCTTTTACCTAAATCTCCTACACTTAACTCCAGTTTAAGCAGTTTATCAGCACCTTCCACATGGGATGCTTTAATTATTTTTGCGACTCTTAAATCAATATCAACAAATTGTTCAATATTAATTGAATTTAGATCTTCCATTTTTTCTTCCTTTTTTAACTCTATTTTTTCCAATCTATTCAATATTGGATTATATTTATTTATCTCATGCACTAATTCTTTGCCAACACATTCAAAATTTGATGGCGGATTATTTAAGAACTTAAAAGCAGATTTCGTTATGCTTGGTAATATTGGTTTAAGGTAAATACTTAAATAATAAAAACCATTTAAGGCTACTGAGGCTATACCTGCTGCATCTTTAGTATCTTTTTTCCATGGCGTGTTTTCATTTATATATTTATTTATTTCATCCGCCATTTCCATAATCAGCCTAACAGCCTTTGAATATTGCCTAGTTTCATAGAGCTCTATAATGTTATCTCTGTTAGCTGTAATGTCTCTGAGCAATTCTGAGTCCAATGAAGTAAGTACCTTGTTATTATTTTTAGAAATAAACGAGGAGCTTCTGCTAGCTATATTTAAATATTTTCCAACCAAATCTGAATTTATTTTTTGAACGTAGTCATCAAGATTTAAATCCAAGTCTTCGACTTTATTATTTAGCTTAGATGCAAAATAATATCTTAATGTTTCGGGATCGCAAATGTCAGCAAACTCACTTGCCATAATTCCTGTACCCTTTGATTTTGACATTTTCTCACCATTAAGCGTTAAAAAACCATGCACGTAAATACCATCAGGTAATTTGTATTTAGAAGACTCTAAAAGTGCTGGCCAAAATAACCCATGAAAATAAGATATGTCTTTTCCTATGAAATGATGTATTTCATATTCTGAGTTTTTATGCCATAAATTAGATATATCGATATTATTTTCAACAGACCAATTCATTGCTGAGGCTATATAGCCTATCGGTGCATCAAGCCACACATAAAAGAATTTATTAGGCTCATCTGGAATTTGAAAGCCAAAATAAGGTGCATCACGTGATATATCCCATTCTTTCAAACCATCATCAACCCACTCATGAAGCTTATTAATAATTGGTTCTTGCAGGGTTGCCTCTGATAGAAATTTTTTAATAGACTCCTTTTTTGAAGGCAGATCAAAAAAAATATGTTCGGATTCTTTAAGTATAGGCTTAGTATTCGATAATGTAGAAATGGGATCAATGAGTTCTTCAACTGAAAATGCAGCATTACAAACACCACAACCATCTCCGTATTGATCCTCTGCAGAACATTTTGGACACATGCCCTTTATAAATCTATCTGACAAGAACATACATTCTTTAGTGTCGTAAAGTTGGTTGATTACTTTTTTAGTTATTAGACCATTTTCTTTTGCTGAGGTATAAATCTCTTGGGCAATTTTTTTATTTTCATCTGAATGGGTAGAGTGAAAATTTGTAAAATTTATACCGTATTTTTCATATGTCTCTACATGATCTTTTTTTACATTTTTTATCAACTCTTCTGGTGTAAGACCTAGCTCCTGTGCTTTAAGCATTACCGGAGTTCCATGTGTATCATCTGCACAAAAATAAAGACATTCATTTAAGTTTTGATTTTGAAATCTTACCCAAATATCTGTTTGAACAGCTTCAAGAATATGCCCTAAATGCAAAGATGAATTTGCATACGGTAGGGCGCTCGTCACGATAAGTTTTCTTTTATTTTTGGTATTCTCACTCATATATAAAATGTATTATATGTGAATTAATAAAAAATATATGTCCATAAAAAAAATAATAGCAGTTGCTTCTGCAAAAGGAGGTGTTGGTAAAAGTACTATTACTGCAGCATTAGCATCTCATTTGTCAAAATCACTAAAGATAGGCATTCTTGATGCTGATATATATGGTCCTAATCAGCATATATTATTCAATCTTATTAATTCAAAGCCCGATATAACAAATGTTGATGGAAAAAAAGTATTTCTTCCTGTTATGGCAAAAAACATTAAATTAAGCTCGATGGGTTTTATCTTGGATGAAGATAAAGCTGCTGTTTGGAGAGGTCCCATGCTTAGTGGGGCTATAAGGCAGCTTATGCAGTCCACTTTGTGGGGAGATCTAGATATATTATTTATTGACATGCCTCCTGGTACTGGGGATGCATACTTAACTGTTGTCTCTGAGATAAAACCAGACCATGCATTGCTTGTAACAACACCTAGCAAACTTTCTACACAAGATACATTAAAATCATTTTCCACATTTTCTAAATTAAATACCAATATACTTGGTTTCATTGAAAATAATATTTTTAGACAAAATAAAAAATATGAATATACTGATTTTTTAGAAAGGAATATTCCTTTTATTGGTGGCTTGAACTATAACGATGATATCTATGAATTTAATTTTGATATAGAAAATATAGAAATTGAATTAATAGCCAGCACTTTATTAAATAAACTAAAATTATGAAAAAATTCTTATTTATATTCCCGTTATTAACTACCCCTTTAATATTAGCTGATGTTAACGACCCTTTAGAGGAAATAAATAGAACATTTTTTAATATCAACGAAAAAGTAGATGAAGTAGCTCTAAAGCCTATTGCATTAACTTACTCAAAGACGCCTGATCCTATTAAAAATGGCATAACTAACTTTTTTAGAAATTTAAAAGAGATAGATAACACCTTAAATCAGGTGCTTCAAGGCAAGCCGAAATATGCAGTCAATGATCTTTCAAGATTTCTTATTAATTCTACTTTAGGTATTGGTGGTATCTTAGATCCAGCGTCTTCCATGGGCTTAGAAAGGCATGATGAGGACTTTGGTCAAACTCTTGGATTATGGGGTGTATCACCAGGCCCATATCTAATGGTCCCTTTTTTGGGGCCAAGCAGTACTAGAGACTTATTAAGTAGACCAATTTCATCTTTTCTTGAAGTGACATTTCATATGGATGATAGCAATGTCAGATTATCCTTGAGTGCCCTTGATGCTATAGAGACGAGAGAGAGGCTATTAGAAGTCGAAAGCTTGCTGTCAGGTGATAAATATAATTTTGTTAGAGATTCATATTCACAATCCAGAGAATATGAAATTAAAGATGGCCTAAATGTTGAAGATGCTTTTACAGATGATATGGACGACTTTTTAATTGACTAATAATTGACGTAAATCACTCTTATAAGGTGTTATATCTTTTAATCTAATAGCTTCTAAAACTAATTTCCTAAAAGCTTTTGCATGAGGATCTCCTTTCGACAAACCAAAAAGATGTTTTACCATGCGCGATAAATCATAGCCCTGCGATTCTTTCGATGTCATATATGAAACATATTCATCGAAAATTTCAGCTTTAGATATCCTTTTGGTTTCTTGTCCATATATATGCTCATCAAATTCAGAAAGCATAAAAGGGTTGTCATAAGCAGCTCGACCTATCATCACACCATCAACATGATCAAGATGTTCTAATGACTCTTCTAGACTTTTAATACCACCATTAATTATTATATTTAGATCTGGATTATCTTTTTTAAGTTTATATACAAAGTCATATTTCAAAGGAGGAATCATTCTATTCTGTCTTGGGCTTAAACCACTCAAAATCCCATTTCTTGCATGTATTATAAAATTCTTTATGCCCGCATTCTTAACCACACTTACAAAATTTTCGAAAAATTCATAAGAATCATTATCATCAATACCTAACCTGCACTTTATGGTTACTGGAATGGTGACAGCATTTTGCATTTCGCTTAAACAATTAGCTACATGCTCGGGCTCAAGCATCAAGCAAGCTCCAAATCTTCCTTTTTGAACTCTATCAGAAGGGCAGCCAACATTTAAATTAATTTCATCATACCCATAACCCTCAGATATTTTCGATGATTCTATTAAATCATTTAAGTCTGAGCCGCCTAGTTGAACTGCTACAGGGTGCTCTTCTTTATTAAAATCTAATTGATCAAGACATTTTCCAAATATCAAAGCTCCAGTCGTTATCATTTCTGTATAAAGATAGGTATTTTTCGAAATTAATCTCAGAAGATATCGATCATGCATATCTGTATATTGCATCATAGGAGCAACACAAGCTCTATGAGCAGATTTGAAATCCATTATATAAAATTGATGATAGCAACAAATCCAACAATACTTAAAACGATAGTATAGGGTAGTGCCATAACAACCATTCTCATATATGAAAGATTGATTAGTGGAGCCAAGGAGGAGGTTAATAAGAACAGGAATGCAGCCTGTCCATTGGGAGTAGCTATACTTGGTATATTGGTACCGGTATTAATTGCAATTGCTAATTTATTAAACTGATCAAGCGTTATATCCCCAGCATCAAGAGCAGTCTTGACTTCATTTATATATATTGTTGCGACAAATACATTGTCACTAATGGCTGATAAAAGACCATTCACAACAAAAAATAGAGAAGGTTGAGTTGAAACATCTTGCATTAATACAAAGGTAATAAGTGGTGCAAAAAGCAACTGGTCATTTATAACGCTAACTATTGCAAAAAATACTGCTAAAAGAGCGGTAAATGGAAGAGCCTCATGAAAAGCCTCTCCTAAATCGTGTTCTTCTGTTATTCCTTTGAACGATGTTAGTAAAATTATTATACAAAGCCCAATGAGCCCAACAGCAGCAAGATGCAGGGCAAGTGCAATAACTAAAAATATAGCAACGATTAATTCAACAAGCAATTGAGCTCTTTGATTAAGAGTTGTATTGGCAGCATCATGAATCGCAAAATCATTGAAAACATTTCTAACACTTAATGGCATTTGGTTACCGAATCCAGCAATTGAAAATTTTTCAATTGAATAACATGTAATTAGTCCAGCAAAGAAAACAGGCATAGTAACTGGAGCCATTCTAGTAAAGAACTCAACGAATTCCCACCCAGCTATATTTGCTATTAATAAGTTTTGTGGCTCACCAACAATAGTGCAAACACCACCTAAAGCAGTTCCTACTGCCCCATGCATAATAAGATCTCTTAAAAAAGCTTTAAATTTTTCTAAATCTACAGCACCAACCTCTGAAAGGTTGTTGTCATTATTATAATCATGCTCTTCACCAAAATTTCTACCTGATGCAACAGTATGATAAATTCTATAAAAGCCTACTGTCACACCTATCAATACTGCAGTAACAGTTAAAGCATCTAAAAAAGCTGACAATATTGCTGCTGAAAAACAAAAAAGAAGACTCAAAGTAGTTTTAGATTTAACTTTTAAAAGCAATCCAGTAAATATTGAGAGCATGAGATTTTTCATAAAGAAAATACCTGCAACCATGAAGATTAGTAAGAGTATTACTTCTAAATTATGCTCAATTTCATAAAGGACATGATATGGCGTCGTTAATCCTAATGCTATTGCCTGAATAGCCAATAGACCTCCTGGTTGGAGTGGGTAGCATTTTAAAGCAAGTGCCAAGGTAAATATAAACTCTAATAAAAATATCCAACCAACTATAAATCCACCGTTCAATCCCATTGAATTGCAGATCAATAATATAAAAGGGTTTAAGATTAAGAAAGCAATTATGGTAGACTTATACCACTTTGGAGAGTTGCCTAAGAACATCCTCATTAATTCATTTAACATATTTATATAAAAAGTTTTATTTACAATGTATTTTAAAAGATTTTTAGAATTTAAGACAAATAATTCAGATAATTCATTGATTATTTTTAATAATAATAAAGTTATTTTTGACAAGGACTCAAACTCATTAATACTCAAATCACTTTTTTTAAATATAGATTATTCAAAAGCATTAATTATAGGTATTGGCGAGGATGAAAATTCACAATATTTAGCAGTAGATGTTTCTAGTTGCAACTTTGATCTTCATGGTCAAGGATACACTTCGCTAATAGAGACTGATATAAGAAATATATTAACAAACTCAACATCTAATGTAATAAGTATTATTGGCAGAGCTCAGCATTTGCTTCATTGGTTAAAAACATCAAAGTATTGTGGTTCGTGTGGCTCTCTTAATAAATTCTCATCTAAAGAGGGTGCTTTTTATTGTTCGTGTAGCAAAGAAATGATTTATCCAAGAATTTCTCCATGCGTAATTGGGATAATTACAAAGGGTGATGAGATTTTATTAGCCAGAAATAAACTTTTTCCTGAAGGGATGTTTAGTGCAATTGCAGGTTTCGTAGAAGCATCTGAAACACTAGAGGAAACATTTGAGCGGGAGGTGATGGAGGAGGTAGGCTTAAAAATTAAGAATATAGAGTATTTTGGTAACCAGCCTTGGCCTTTCCCAAATCAGCTTATGATTGCATTTAAGTGTGACTATGATTCAGGCGACATAAAGGTTGATGGTGAGGAGATTGTAGAAGCAAACTGGTTTAAACCAACTAATCTACCTAAAATACCACCTACAACATCTATTTCAGGGCAGCTAATTAAGTCTTATCTCGAGGATCATTTGAAGCTCTTGTAGGAATTTCTTTCTTAATTTTTGCTTCTTTCTTAATCTCTTGAATTAATGGCTTCTTAATTTTTGGAGCTTCTGTTTTCTCTTTAACTGGTTTTTTCTGCACAGGTTTGTTCTCAGTCTTAACTTTTTTATTCAAGTCTTTATTTTTGACATCTTCACTTGCCTTAGGAGAACTAACATTTTTTGAAACTGGGTCATTCTTAATATTTTTATTATTCTGAGTTTTCTGTTTAGGTTTTGATTGAACAGGATTCTTTTGCTCAACAGCCTTTTTATTTACGTTCTTTTGATTGTCATTAGATTTTTTTTGCTGCTGGTTTGGTTTTTTATTAACAGGTTTTTTATTTTGTTGATTTTGCTTATTCTGAGCAGGTTTTTTTGGATTAGCACCTTGTTTAGGTTTCCTATTAGGATTTCTTCTCTGTTGAGGTTTTCGATTATTTGATTTCTTAACTACTTTTTTAGTTTTTTTATCTTCACTATCAATGCCGGCAATACTTTTAATCCAACTTACCAGACCATCTTTTTTCTTTTTAGGCATCTTGGGTGGTTTAATCCCACTTACTAAAGGTTTCATTGATTTATTTATATTTTTATCGTCTCTCCAATCGGTATCAGGCTCAGGACTATTTGGTACTAATTTATAGGAATCGATATTTTTTACATCACTTGCTTTAACCCTAATTACTTTGTAATAAGGTCTTGATTTATATGGGTCAGCAACAATTATGACTTTTATATTATTAGATTTTTCAATATGCATAATGTCATTTCTTTTTTCATTTAGTAAATAACTTGCAACATCAGATGGAACAAAGACCTGAATTTCAGCTGTATTATCCTTAGCTGAGTCCTCTCCAATGATTCTTAAAATAGATTGCCCCAATGACCTTGGACCTCTCACAAGCACGTGTTCTATATCGTATGATTCGTTTAGTGATGGTCGAAGTCTTTGTCTCGATACCTCAAGCAACCCAAATCTTGAGATGTTTGAAATCTGAACTCTAGCTCTGTCTGTATAAACAGCTTTTCTAAATGCTGATTCTACTTTCTCTTGATGTTTTGAATCCATCATATCTATAAAATCAATAACAACTAGACCACCAACATCTCTTAATCTTAACTGTCTTGCAACTTCTCTAGCAGCTTCTAAATTTGTTTTATAAGCCGTATCTTCAATATCCTTTCCTTTTGTTGATCTTGCAGAGTTTACGTCAATAGCAGTCATTGCTTCAGTTGGATCTATAACTATGGAACCACCAGAGGTTAGTGAAATTTCTCTTTGAAAAGCTAGTTCAATTTGAGATTCAATTTGATATCTATTAAATAAAGGTATTTCTTCATCATAATATTTTACTTTATCCGCATGGTCAGGAAGAACAGCGCTGATAAACTCCAAAGCCTCATCATGGGTTGGCTTATCATCTATTAATATTTCTTCAATATCTTCTTTAAAATAGTCTTTAACAACTCTAACGATTAACTTATCGTCTCTAAATATTAAAGAGGGGCTAGGAGCACTATCAAATGTTTTTGAAATTTCTTCCCATAGCGCTAAAAGGTAAGACAGGTCTAGAGCAAGCTCCTCTGAAGTTCTACCAAGGCCATTCGTTCTAACAATTGCACTCATATCCTCAGGTATGTCTAGGTTAGAAAGTGCATCCTTGATTTGGTCTCTTTCTTCTCCGCTAATTCTTCTTGATATGCCACCAGATCTTGATGAGTTTGGAATTAAGACTAAAAATCTTCCAGCAAGACCGATTTGTGTGGTAAGTGCAGCACCCTTGGTTCCTCGCTCTTCTTTAGTAACTTGGACAATTATATCCTGACCTTCTTTAAGTGTGCATTCAGACTTACCATTGGCATTTTTTCTATAAAATTCACTTGATAGGTCTTTTAATGGTAAAAAGCCATGCCTTTCTGAACCAAAGTTAACAAAAGCAGCATCTAAGCTTGATTCAATTCTTGAAACAGTAGCTTTGAAAATACTACCTTTTAGCAACACTCTATCAGGTGATTCTGTATCTAAATCGTATAATTTAGCACCATCAACAAGTGCAACTCGAAGTTCATCTCCATAAGATGAATTGATTAAAATTCTTTTCATTCTAGTCTCCCTAAGTATAGGAAGATAAATCAGCAGTGAGCTAAAGCTCGCCCTTATTAAGTCTTATTTCTGCATGCTTAAAAGGTATGCCTCGTGAAAGGCAATAAAAAAACTGTTGTAATTATCTTTATTATTAAAATATAACTAGTTTATCTAGTTATTTAGACTCTTATCCTATAGATTTGTAAGATGAGTGTCAAAAAAATAGTTATAGATGTCGATAATTCCAATAGAAGGCTAGATAATTATTTAATGTCAGTTCTTTTTGATATCCCTAAATCAAAAATTTATAGCATGATTCGCAAGGGTGAGATTAGAATTAATTCTGGAAGAGTAAAGCCTAGTTCAAAAATTCAATCAGGAGATAACTTAAGACTACCACCCTATATAACTATTCCCTCAAAAGATAAGATATTTATACCTGAGCATTTAAAGGTATTAATAAAAAAATCTGTCATATATGACGATACGAACTTTATTGCTATCAACAAACCAATTGGTTTAGCCGTTCACGGTGGTACAGATAATAAATTTGGTGTTATATCAATAATGAGATCTATCTTTGGTCATTCAATAGATTTATGCCATAGAATTGATAAAGAGACATCAGGATGCTTGGTTTTCTCTAAAAATAAAAAATCTTCAAAACATTTTTACGAACAGCTTACTAGCAGGAAGGTAAATAAAGTTTACAGAGCACTTCTGAAAGGAAGGCT
>JAQWXQ010000052.1 GCA_029254395.1 SAR86 cluster bacterium
ATATGGCATGCAGCTGTGACTGAATCACAAGGAACATAATCTTTTAGATTGTTTAAAAACCCAGCTAAATGCTGGGTTTTTTTTATTTTTAACTATGGCTTTATTATTTGGCCATCCCAGCCTACCAAGCTACCATTTTCGATATTAGAAGATTTCTCAATAACTTTAACAAGCTTTGAAACGCTTTCCTCTGCTGAAATTAAACTTCCCTCTTTAACATTTTTTTGGAATGGTTCGCTAAGTTTACTTTTAACGGTCCCAGGCTGAAGTCCTATAATCACAGCATTTAAATTTGTTCTTCTTATCTCGATGCTAAAATTCTTTATGACTTGATTGAGAGCACTTTTGCTTGCTCTATAAGAATACCAACCTCCGAGCTTATTATCTGAAATGCTACCAACTCTAGCACTTAAAAAAGCCATAACGCTTTTGTTTTTTTTATTAAGTAAAGGCAGGAAATATTTACCTACTAAAGCTGGCCCAATGGTATTAACAGTCAAAACTTCAACAAATTTATTAACGCTAATATCTCTTATACTTTTCTCAGGTCCGAATGATGATGTGTGTAGTATGCCGGTGGCAATAATAATTTGATCTAAATATTTTTCTTTTATAGTTTTAGCTGCATTCTCTACACTTTTCTCGTCAGTTATATCCATTTGAATATACTTTATTCTTTCATCGTTAGTTTCAATATGGGTTCTCGAAATGGCATAAATATTTGATATCGAACTATCTTTTAAATATTGATTCAGAAAAGCTTTTCCAATTGCACCGGATGAACCTATGACTGCTACATTTTTCATAAATAAGATTATACATTCTATAAATTTTATATTTTTAATAAATTATCTAAACAAATATGCAAGACCAATGTCCGTAAATGTATCTTTAAAAATATCCCTTAAAAGTTAAACTAATACTAACTTATTAAAATATATCGGGGGAGTGTTTATGGGTTTTGAGGTGAGTAAAAGAGCAAAGGATATCAATGAACGTTTAGAGCGATTTATGCAAGAGCACATATATCCTCGTGAGCATGACTATGATGAATTCACAAGTAATCAAGATAATCTTTGGAAATATCCTGAGTGGTATGAAAGCCTCAAGGATGAAGCTAAAAAGCAAGAATTGTGGAATCTGTTCTTACCTAAAGAGTATGCGCCTTGGAGCCCAGGATTAAATAATTTAGAAATAGCTGGGCTTTTTGAAACTATGTCTAAGGCTGCATGGTCTCAGCAAATATTTAATTGTAATGCTCCTGATAGGGGTAATATGGAAGTATTGGCTAAATATGGAACACCTGAGCAGCAAGAACAATGGTTAAAGCCATTGTTGGCTGGAGAAATAAGATCAGCATATGCCATGACTGAGCCTGATGTTGCCTCATCAGATGCCACAAATATGGAACTAGAGATTACCAGAGACGGGGATGAGTATATCCTGAATGGTAAAAAATGGTGGACTACAAATGTGATAACGCCAAAATGTAAATTTATGCTTGTTATGGGTAAGTCCAATCC
>JAQWXQ010000085.1 GCA_029254395.1 SAR86 cluster bacterium
CCTCTCTAAATCTAATGGATGACACGATGATGAAAATGGGATTACAAAGAGAAATCATTAATGAAAAGATTGGATGCAGATGTTATTCATACAATCTAGAAACCTATAACAACAAAAGATCCTGGAATAATGCGGATGGTTGGGCTAACCCTGAAAATTTTGATAAGTTTAGATGGTAAATATATCTAAAAATAAGACATAAAAATTTATCTGTAAATTAATTTATAGTGAAAGTTGGAAGTATGAAATCACTAAAAATTATTGTAATAATCCTCACATTTTCTTTAAGTTCAAACATTTATGCTGATGCAACGTCCTGTGGAAGTGGAGAATGTCCTGTTTTAGAAAGAGCAAAAGATGTTGGAGATGCTGCACTTAAAGAAATGGCTCCTTATATCGGAGCTGCTATCGTTATTGGCTTAGCAGCATCCTCAGGCAGCGCTGCTGAGAGTTAAATTAAGATTTAAGCTGTGGAAATAACAATACATCCCTGATAGAACTTTGGTTGGTGATCATCATAACCAATCTATCAATACCTATTCCAACACCAACAGCCGGAGGCATTCCATGTTCGAGGGATAATATATAGTCTTCGTCATACGACATTGCCTCTTTATCTCCTGCATTTTTGGCTTCAACTTGATCCTTAAATCTTTGCGCTTGATCGTCTGGATCATTTAACTCACAAAATCCATTAGCTATTTCTTTTCCACCAATAAATAATTCAAACCTATCTGCAATATCTGGATTTTCATTATTCCTTCTAGATAACGGCGAAACTTCTATGGGATAGCCCAATACAAAAGTTGGCTGAATTAGCTGACTCTCAACAGTCTCTTCAAATAAATCTAATAAATCTTTTCCGCTTAGTTTATCTAAATCACTTTGAGCAAGGTTCTTGTTTTTATCAAGCACAAGGTTTGAGAGAGTTTCCTTTTTAAAATTTGACAAGTCTATTTGATCTTCTCCCCATTCAACATTCAAGGACCCACAAATAGTACTTGCAGCAGTTTTAATCATGCTCTCAGTAAATTCTATGGTTCTATCCAATGAAGAGTAGGCTTCGTAATACTCTAACATAGTAAATTCAGGGTTGTGCCTAGTAGAAAGACCCTCATTCCTGAAGCTTCTATTTATTTCGAAAACTCTTTCAAAGCCGCCCACAAGAAGTCTTTTTAAATAAAGTTCAGGTGCTATTCTTAGATACAAATCTCTATCTAAAGCGTTATGCTTTGTAATAAATGGCCTTGCTACAGCCCCACCTGGAATCGGATGCATCATTGGGGTTTCGACTTCTATAAAATCTCTACTCTTAAGCGAGCCTCTCATTGATTCAATAATTTTAGTTCTATCTAGAAACACTTTTTTGGACTCTTCATTGCTCATAAGATCTAGATATCTTTGCCTGTATCTAGTTTCAATGTCTGCAAGTCCTTTAAATTTATCAGGCATAGGCCTAATTGATTTTGTTATCAATACTATATTTGAAGCTTCTATAGTGAGTTCATCTGTCCTTGTTTTAAATAGCTTACCCTCTACACCTATGATATCGCCAAGATCCCATGTCTTAAAATCGTCATATAACTCTTTCGAAACAGTATTTTTACTCACATAAATTTGAATATCCCCACTTGCATCTCTTATAGTAGCGAAACTAGCATTGCCCATTATTCTTCGGAGAACGACTCGACCGGCAACTGTTATACCAACAATATTTTTTGATTCAAGCTCTTCTTTAGTGTTGGATGAAAAGTCTAATGATAAGTTTTTTGCGTAATGCTCTTTATAAAAATCATTTATATATGCCTTGTTACTTAATCTTAAGGTATCAAGTTTTTTTCTTCGTTCTTCAATTATCCCTTCTTCTCCGCCAATATTATCTTCTGACATCTAAACCCCCTCGTTAAGGCTGCATTTAATAAATTCATCTATTTCACCGTTTAAAACTGCTGAGGTATTTCCAGTTTCATAGCCGGTTCTTAAATCTTTAATTCGAGACTGGTCTAAGACATAAGATCTAATTTGACTGCCCCAGCCAATATCAGATTTACTTTCTTCTAATACCTGTCTCTCTTCATTTTGTTTTTGTAATTCTAACTCGTAAAGCTTTGATTTAAGTTGTTTGAAAGCATTTTCTTTATTTTTATGTTGAGATCTATCACTTTGGCATTGGGCAACGACACCTGAAGGTTCATGAGTAAGCCTAACAGCAGAATCTGTTTTGTTTACATGCTGGCCTCCTGCACCAGATGCTCTATATGTATCAATTCTTATATCAGACGGATTTATTTCAATCTCTATTGAATCGTCAACTTCTGGTGAAATAAAGACAGAAGCAAACGATGTATGTCTTCTATTTCCTGAATCAAACGGTGACTTGCGAACAAGCCTGTGAATCCCAGTTTCTGTTCTTAACCAGCCATATGCATGATCACCTTCTACATGCAGTGAGGCTGACTTAATACCAGCAACCTCGCCATGTGAAATTTCAGTAACTGATATTTTAAAACCTCTACTTTCCGCCCACTTAGAGTACATTCTTAAAAGCATTTCTGCCCAATCTTGCGCCTCAGTTCCTCCAGATCCAGATTGGATGTCAACATAGGCTGATGAAGGATCCATTTTGTTAGTAAACATTCTTCTAAATTCAAGATCGATTACTCCTTGCTCCATTAAACTATATTCTTGCAAAATCTCGTTTATTGCATCGTCGTCAGACTCTTCGCTCGCCATCTCAAAAAGCATTAAGTTATCAGAAACTTTTTCTTTTATATAGTTGTAGTTTTCAAGTGCCTTTTCAAGAGAAGATTTTTCTTTATTTAGGCTTTGTGATAACTCTAAATTTGACCATACAGCTTCAGTAGAAAGACTCTCTTCTATAAATTTTAATCTATTCTGTTTATCATTAAGCGCAAATGGCCCGTTGGCAATCTCTTCTAGCCTTTGGTGTAAATCGTTCAATGACGAATTGAGTTCAGCTTGATCCACTTAATTATTTTTGATTATAAATTTGAATATATCATCTTTTGAGGCTGGCATCTTGACTCCATATTCTTTGCCTTGCATGGCATCAGATAGATTTCTTGGAATCTCAGATAACTCTAGCCCAGCTTCTTCAATAACGTCAGGAAACTTAGCAGGGTGCGCTGTTGAAAGAATAAGCGTATGTCCTTTGAGTTTTTTATTGAGATAGTCAACAGCAGAGGTTCCAACAGCCGTATGCGGATCGACAAGATAATTATATGTATTCTTTACATATCTCATATTAGCAATTGTGTCATCGTTTCTAACAGTGTGGCTTAAAAAAATATCATTGCTCTTCATCCAAATTTTTTCATCTAACTCAATTGGAGCGTTTGGAAAAGCTGTATAAAGTTTTGCGCATATTTCCGGATCTCTCTCTGCATATAGATCATAAATTAGCCTCTCAAAATTACTTGCAACACTGATATCCATACTTGGTGAAAGTGTTTCGTATACATCTTTTCTTGAATAATCATTGCTTCTAAAAAATCTATCTAAAATATTATTATCATTTACGGCAACAATTATCTTTTCTAGTGGCATACCCATTTTACTAGCTGCATAACATGCAAAAACATTACCAAAATTGCCTGTAGGTACAGCAAAATTAAGACTCTTCGAAAAATTATTAACTACCATTGAGGCATAAAAATAATAACAAATTTGACCGATAATTCTCACCCAATTAATTGAATTTACTGCTAATAAATATTGATCATCTTTAAGAAATGATCTTTCTTGGAACCCTTGCTTAACAATGTCTTGGCAGTCATCAAAACTACCATCAACAAGGATAGTAAAAACATTATCACTATTAACCGTTGTCATTTGTCTTCTTTGAATATCTGACATATTTCTATCAGGCAATAATATAAAACTTTTAATAGCATTAAATCTTTTACATGCATCAATTGCTGCGGAGCCAGTATCCCCAGAAGTTGCCCCAAGAACCACTGCAGTTTTATTATTTTTCTGAAGAGTTTTATTAAAAAAAGCTGCTGCAAGCTGTAATCCGAAATCCTTAAATGCTCCAGTAGGTCCGTGGAATAACTCTAGAATTGACTTCTCCTCATCTAATTTATAGATTGGAGCAAAGTCTTCATTTGAAAAATCATGCCAAGTATCATCTAAAAGCTCCAATACTTCACTTTCCATAAATGAGGATGAGGTATAAAGCGGTACGATATGTTTGGCTACGTCTATGAATGTTTTTTGTTTTTTAAGCAAATTAAGGTCAACCTGAGGCCATTCATCGGGCATGAATAAACCTCCATCTGATGCAAGACCTTGCATAAGGATCTCTTCAAATGATTTATTTTTATCCGCGCCTCTTGTGCTATGAAAAAGCATTAATCTGTGCTTTCTATTCTAATAGTTCTAAGATTTGTAACAGAACTGAGTGAGAGAATCTTTTCTTTTATTCCCTCAAGCTTATTTTCTTTAAAAATGTCAGAAATAAGAATAATGGGGACTAAATTATTACCAAGGTCTTCTTTTTGAACCATAGACTCTATACCAATATTCGATTCAGCAAGGGCTGTAGTAATTGATGCCATAACTCCAGGGTTGTCTTCTACTTCAATATAAAAGTAGTATTGAAATGAAAATTCTTTAAACTCTTTAATTGGTTTTTCATCGCTCGAGCTAACAAAATTAAGCATATTATTGTTTGAATTTGCTAAATGAATAATATCAGATATCAATCCAGAGGCGGTTGATTCTTGGCCAGCACCAGATCCCGCAATATGAATTTTACCAACAAGGTCAGTATCAACTTCTATTCCATTTCTTACACCTTTTAAATTAGCTAGATAAGAATCCTTAGAAACTAATGCTGGATGAGCTCTAAGCTCAATACTTTCATCATTATCCATAGAAACAGCAAGGTGCTTGATCGTATAACCGAGCATTTCAGCATAAATAAAATCTTTTTTATCAATCTTAGTTATGCCTTCAATATAAAACTCTTTTGGAGGAAGTGATAACCCATATGCTATGTATGAAAGTAAGCCAATTTTGTGAGCAGCATCCACCCCATCAATGTCAAATGATGGATCTGGTTCTGCATAGCCCTCTTGCTGTGCAAGTTCCAATGTTGATTTAAATTCATTCCCTTCTTCCATATTAGATAAAATAAAATTAGACGTACCATTAAGCATTCCTGATATCTTTTTTATTTTATTTGAAGCAAGCTCTTCCTTTAACATCTTTACTATTGGAGTTCCTGCACAAACAGCAGCTTCAAATAAAACTTTTACATTATAATTATTGGCTTCTGCAAAAATTTCATCGCCGTGGTTGAAGATTACTGCTTTATTAGCTGTAATAACATGCTTACCAGCACGTATTGATTTTAAAATTAGCTCCCTTGCGACCTCTACCCCACCAATTAACTCTATTACAACATCTATATCTTGATCAGGTATTTCAAAAATATCTCTAAATACAGGAACGTTTCCTGGATTACATTTTGGGTTATCCCTTCTAGCTCCAATGCAGCTAATATCTATATTAACTCCCGATTGTTTAATAAATTTATTATTGGACTCTATTGCATTAAACATCCCAGTGGCAACATTACCCCAACCACATATTCCTACTTTCAATATTTTCATTTAATTACCTAAAATATTTTTTATTCCTCTGATTGCTTGCCTAATTCTTTGTTCATTCTCAATTAATGAAAATCGAACATAACCATCACCCTCAACTCCAAAACCTGCCCCAGGAGATACTGCTACCTTTGCTTCAGATATTAACATTTTACTAAACTCAAGAGACCCTAGATATTCAAACTTTTTAGGTATTTTTGCCCAAACAAACATAGTTGCAAGAGGTTTTTCAATACTCCATCCAACCCTGTTCAATCCATCACATAATTCATCCCTTCTAGATTTATATAAATTACGAATTTTATCCACCTCTTCATCACACTCATTTAATGCTTTTATGGCAGCAACTTGTATAGGCGTAAAAGTCCCATAATCTAAATAAGATTTCATTTTCTTCAAGGCCTCTATGAGATCTTGATTACCACAACAAAAGCCCACTCTCCAACCTGGCATATTGTAAGATTTTGACATAGTAAAAAATTCAACTGCTATATCTTTTGCTCCTTTAATTTCTAAAATTGATGGTGCTTTGTAACCATCAAATGAAATATCTGAATATGCTAAATCATGAATGATCCAAATATCATATTTTTTCCCAATAGCTACAATTTTTTTAAAGAAATCTTTATCTGCTATTTGAGTTGTTGGATTAGATGGAAAGTTAATGATGATCATTTTTGGTTTTTTTACTGACTGCAAAATACTAGCTTCTATATCATCAATAAAAGTATTTAAATCATCTTTCAACGGAACTGATTTTAAGTTAGCACCAGCAATAACTACTCCATAAGAATGTATTGGATAAGTTGGAGACTGAACAATCACGGAGTCATTTTGAGATAATGTAGCTAAAGAAAGATGTGCAATACCCTCTTTAGAACCCATGCAAGTAACCACCTCTTTATCTATACATAAGTCCACTTTATGCTTTCTTTTATACCAATTTGCAATAGCAAGTCTTAATTTTGGAATTCCTGCGGATTGAGAATATCTATGCGTTAAAGGATTCTTTACTGTTTCTGTGAGCTTATCAACAATAGCTTGAGGAGTTGGTTGGTCAGGGTTTCCCATACCAAGATCAATAATATCTTCGCCATTAGATCTAGCATTGCTTTTTAAAGCATTTATTTCAGAAAAAATATAAGGAGGTAGTTTATCTGCGTTTACAAATCTTAGGTCTGGCATAATCTACTCTGATAGTCTTTGAGCAAGTTCTAGAGGAGGGATATAACCCTTTATCTGCGAACCATTGCTTGTAAATATTGCAGGTGTTCCGGTCACCCCAAGCGTCTTACCTAGGTTATATTGTTCAGTAATAGGTTGGTTTGTACAAAAGAGTGATTCAATTTCTTTATCATCCTTAAGAGTTGATAATAACTTTTTTTTATCACTTGAGCACCATACGCTCACCATTTTTTGATATGTTTCCCCATCAATACCTGACCTTGGAAAAGCAACATAATTTACGGATATACCGAGTTCGTTATAGTCACTAATTTGGCTATGGAATTTTCTACAGTAACCGCAATCTACATCAGTAAATACGAATATATTATGTTTTTCATTATCAGATGTGAATTGGATTAGGTCTTTGTCAGGAATGGCATCTAAGAGAGTTTTTCTTCTTTTATCTAGATCTAATGTACTTAAATTTTTAACACTATCTTGCTCGATTTGATAAAGATCGCCATATATAAAATAGTTACCGTTTTTAGATACATATAGTGGCTGCAAATCACCAAAATAAACCTTATAAAGGCCATCAATCACTGATTCTTCTATTGACTCTATTTTTGATTCAGGAGGCAGAACAGCTAAAACTTTTTCCTCTATGATATTGGAGAAAGAAAATAATGAAAAAAATAAGGTAGAAATAAGAATGGATTTATTCATTTTAGCCTCGTGGATGATGTTTTTTTAAAATATCACTTAATCTTTGTTTTGCGATATGAGTATATATTTGAGTTGTCGATAAGTCACTATGGCCAAGTAACATTTGAACAGATCTTAAATCAGCACCTCTATTTAATAAATGTGTTGCAAATGCATGCCTTAAAGTATGAGGTGAGATATTTGATTTGAGATTGCATCTTATTAAATAAACCTTAACCCTATTCCAAAAGCTAACTCTACTTAAAATCTTACCTCTGTTGCTTAAAAACAACTCTTTTGATTGGCTCTTTCCTCTAATTTGTAGGTATTTAATAATAGAATCATGAGCTTGATCGCCAAAAGGGATTAAGCGTTCTTTGGAGCCCTTCCCTAAAACTCTTACAACATTCCTATTCATATCGATATTACTGAACTTTATATTTATTAATTCAGAGACCCTTACTCCAGTTGCATAAAGAAGCTCAACCATTGCCCTATCTCGTATTTCAATATCTTTTTTTGAATTTATACAGGATAAAAGAGTTTCAACATCTTTCTCTGACATGGAATTTGGTAGGTTTTTATTCTGCTTTGGAATTGGTATATCTTCAGTAGGAATAACGTCTATATATTTCTTTTTCTTAAGAAATATAAAATAGGCTTTAATCGATGATATTTTTCTATTAACCGATGAGCTTTTAAAATCTTGATCAAATAAATATTTGATATATTTATTTATATCTTGGGAGGTTGTTAATTTAGCTGGTATTTTTAACGCCTGTACCGACCATTCCATAAAATGGAGCAGATCAGATTGGTATGATTTAACTGAATTTTGAGATAAGCCCTTTTCAATGTACAGGTAATCTATAAAGGACCTAGTAATGGGATCCTTTAAGAGATACCTTCTCATTAACTAATCTAATCTTTCTTTGATTCTTGCAGACTTACCAGAACGATCTCTTAAATAGAAAAGTTTAGCTTGCCTTACATCACCCTTTCTCTTAACTTCAATTGAATCTATCATCGGGCTATGAGTTTGAAAGGTTCTTTCAACTCCTATGCCACTAGAAATTTTTCTGACAATAAAAGAAGAGTTGAGACCACCCTTTTTATAGCCCATCACAACACCTTCAAATGCTTGTAGTCTTGATCGCTCGCCTTCTTTTACTTTAACAGAAACAACAACTGTATCTCCAGGTCTAAAAGATGGAATATCTGTTTTTAACTGTTTTTTTTCAAACTGTTGTACTATTTGAGCAGGTGATTTTTCTTCCAATGATACAGCTGGGGCTTGATCTTGTTCTTCAGTTACTGCATCGGTTGATTCTAAAGTAGCTTCTTCAGTTACAGAGCTAGTGTCATCACTGATTTCGGGAGCAGTAGAGGTATCTTCGTTATTTATATTATCTTTATCTGTCATTTTTATTCACCTAAAAAGTGCTATAGGATATCCTTTGTTAGCAATTCTTCCAAGAGTTTTTTTTGATTATTTGTTAATTTTACATCATTTAATAGTTCGGGTCTTCTTAAATAAGTTTGAATTAAAGAATTTTTTGCCTTCCACTCCTTAATTTCATTATGATTTCCAGATAAAAGGACGTCTGGAACAGTCATGCTTTCAAATACCTCAGGTCTTGTGTATGAATGCCCTTTCAAAAAACCATTTGAAAATGTATCTTTGGTCAATGAATTCTTATTACCTACCGTTCCAGGAATTACTCTTATAATTGCATCTATGGCGCACAAAGCAGCTGCCTCACCACCATTAAGAATAAAATCACCTAAAGAAATTTCTTCATCTACATATTTATCAATAAATCTTTGGTCAATACCCTCATATCTTCCACATATAAATGTAATATTTTCTTCCTTAGCTAAATTTTCAACTTTTTTTTGATTTAGCTTTGATCCTTGAGGTGAAAAATTAATCACACGACCTCTTTTTTTCTTTGGTATTTCTTTAAGGGTTTTTGCTAATGGTTCCGCCATCATCAGCATTCCTTCGCCTCCCCCGTATGGCTTGGCATCAATTTGTCTATGCTTGTTAATTGAATTTTTTCTAATGTCTAGGGCATTCAAATTAACGTTGCCGTTTGAGATTGATTGACCTGCAAGACCATGATCAAAAAAAGAAAAGATCTCGGGAAAAATAGTTAATACATTAATATTCATGGCATCAAAAATCTTTTGGCCAGTCGACCAAGATTTTTTTATTTTCTGGGTCAATTTCAATTATAAAAATTTTTTTAACAAATGGTATTTGCCTTTTCTTAGAATCAACTGAAGAGCCTGATGGTGATATTTCCAACAAATCATTTGAACCATAGTTCGAAATTTCTGCAACCTCGCCAAGTTCATCATTGTTATTGCAATCTATAACACGCATACCGATGAGATCATGCCAGTAAAAATCATTTTTTTCTAAGCTGGGAAGTTCAGATTTGTTTATGAATAGTTTTAAATTGGTATAGCCCTTTAACAAATCGATATTATCTATGGATCTTATCTTGGATAAGAATTTGTTATTGAATTTTTTTATGTAAGCTAATTGAAGGTCTTCATGCCCTTCAATTAAAACTGTAGTGTAATTGAGAATATTATCTTGAGGATCGCAAAAAGAGTTTAAAAAAAACTCTCCAACCAACCCCCTAGATTTACCAATAGAGCCAACACAAACTAGATTAGTATCTAATTTATTTACTTTCATCATCTGAAGAATCTATCTTTACAGATTCTTCTTCAGCAGGAGCTTCTTCAGCAGGAGCTTCTTC
>JAQWXQ010000063.1 GCA_029254395.1 SAR86 cluster bacterium
GCTAGAATCAATGGGTTTTAATTGCATACCATCAGAAGGAAACTTCATTGCATTTAAAGGCAATTTTAATCCTATAGAAATCTTTACAGAGCTTATGAAACTAGGCGTTATTGTTAGACCAATCGCTCTTTATGATATGCCTGAATATTTAAGAGTTACTATTGGTACTGAAAGTGAGAATAACTATTTCTTAGAAAAGGTTAGATTATTAACCAATGAATAACGTACTTATTGTTGGGCTAGGGCTAATTGGAGGCTCTATTGCAAAAGCTTTAAGGGCTTCCAAAAATGATCTTAACGTTTATGGTTTTGATAAAAGCGAGGCCGTTTTAAAGGCTGCAATAGGTGATGAGACTATCAATAATTATATAAATATTGATGATGATTTTGACTCCATTAAAGACAATCAAATTGATTTCATAATAATTTGCACACCTTTATCAATCACTATAGAAATATTAGATCTACTAGAATCTAAAAGTATTTTTAATACCAACGTTACGATCACAGAGGTCTCAAGCTCAAAACTTTTAATCGAAGAAAAATTTGGAAAATTAAAAAATGTGGTCTTATCTCATCCAATGACAGGATCTGATCAAGCAGGTTACAAGGCTTCCATAGAAAACCTTTTTCATAACAAAAAAGCAATTTTAATTAATTCAAATTATGCTGAAGAAGAGCATGTAAACAAAGTAGGTAACTTTTGGAAACTTCTTGGAAGCAGCGTCTCATCAATGAGCGTTACAGAGCATGAAAGTGCAATGGCTTTTGCCAGTCACCTACCTCATTTAATTTCCTTTGCTTTAGTAAACTCAATTATGATCGAAGACGATATAAATATTAGCTCATTTGCAGCAGGTGGTTTGAAGGAATTTTTAAGAATTGCAGGATCAGATCCTAAAATGTGGGCAGATATATTCGCAAGTAATAAGCATGAAATCAGAAGATCAATAAAAAGTTTTAAGAATAGTCTTGATGTGCTTGAGCAAAAATTTTCAAACGAGAGTGAATTGGAGCATGCAATCATGCAAATTAAAAAATATAAAGATAGCTCGTTTTGAATTTCTTAGCTAAACATTCTGCACAACTTAATGGGGAGGTTATATGTCCTGGAGATAAATCTATATCCCAAAGAATAGTAATGATAGCCTCCTATTTAAATGCTGATATTAACATTACAGGATTTTTAAATGGTAATGACCCACTCTCAACTGCAAATGCACTCAACCAAATAGGTGCTGGGATAAAAATTAATGGTACTAATGTAAGCATAACCAAGCGAGAAGGACCGTTAGCAAGCTCTTCAGGCGCTATTGATTTGGGTAATTCAGGTACAGGGATAAGGCTGTTGATGGGGTTTACCTCTGGTCTTGGCATCAAGGCAACACTTACAGGCGATGAGTCTCTTGTAAAAAGGCCTATGAAAAGAGTTTCAATCCCACTATCTGAGATGGGAGCATTAGTATCCACAACACCTAAAGGCAACCCTCCTGTTGATATTTTGAGTGGAAACCTAGTTGATAATTTTGAATACGATATGCCTATTTCAAGTGCCCAAGTAAAATCTGCAATACTGCTAGCTGGTTTAACAGCAAATAAAAAAGTTACAGTCATAGAAAAAAAAATAACAAGAGATCATACCGAAAGGATGATTAATTTTTTTGGTGGTAATGTTGATGTTACCTCTGAAGGTGAGGGCAGAAGAATTACTCTTCACCCAACAAAACTTATCTCAAAAGATCACTATAAAGTTGCTGGAGACTTTTCCTCAGCTTCATTTTTAATAGTTGCTGGCCTTATAGCTAAAAACTCTGAGATTTTAATTAAAAATGTTGGGTTAAATAAGACAAGGTCTGGTTTGCTATCTGTCCTAAAATCAATGGGCGCTAATATACAAATTTTGAACCAAAAAACAGAATGTAATGAGGATGTAGGAGATTTGCTTGTTAAGTCATCTTCATTGCATGGTGTTGAGATAGGCGGAGCAATCATACCTAATATTATTGATGAAATTCCAATTTTGAGTATTGCAGCCTCATGTGCTGAAGGCAAAACTACTATTAAAGATGCTAAAGAGCTCAGAGTTAAAGAATCAGATAGGCTGGAAGCAATTGCATCAGGCTTAAAAGCTTTGAATGTTCCTCATTATTTGTATGAAGACGGAATAGAAATTTCAGGTGTTAAAGAAATATTTCCAAGTGATGAACCAATAGATTCGTTTGGTGATCACAGAATTGCAATGAGCTTTTTGATTTCAAGCCTTATAAGCACAAAAGATATTAAAGTTTTGAATTGCGAAAATATTTATACATCATTCCCAAGTTTCTTTGATGAGATGAATAAACTTGGCTTAAGCATGGAAAAATATGGATAAAATTCTTACTATTGACGGCCCATCAGCTTCAGGAAAAGGTTCGTTAACTAGAGCGATAGCAATAGCACTAAACTTTAACGTTCTCGATAGTGGGTTGCTTTATAGAGCATATGCGTATTTTTATGAAAAAGGCGTTACCACAGACCATATTGGTAAAAAAATTCAGGGCTTATCATTTAGGTTTAATTCAGGCGACGTTCAAGTATTTGATGGCATAGAAGAAATTACATCACTATTGCGTTCAGAAAATACAGCTAAAGCAGCATCAGCATTGAGCTCACAAAAAGAGACAAGAAAAAATCTACTTAATATCCAACGCTCTTTTTATAACGGCAATGGACTTGTTGCCGATGGAAGAGATATGGGAACAGTAGTATTTCCAAATGCAAGATTAAAAATATTCTTAACAGCCTCTAGTGAGGTTAGGGCAAAAAGAAGGCATATAGAGTTGCAGAATCGCGGCCAAGAAGTTAATATGCGCGATCTAATAGAAGATATCGAGGAAAGGGATTTAAGAGACAGAACTAGAACATTATCTCCATTGATTCCAGCAGAAGACTCAATAGTAATTGATTCTTCATCAATGTCTCTTGACGAAGTACTGAGTTTTACTAAAAAGCTCGCAAAAAAGGAATTTGATAAATGACAGAATCATTCTCAGCTTTACTTGATGAAAGTTTAAGCACACTTGATATGCAACCCGGTTCAATTGTTTCTGGGGTTGTGTTGGATGTCGATAATGACTGGGTAACAGTCCATGTCGGCTTAAAATCAGAAGGAGTAGTATCTCTTGATGAATTTAGAAACAATGAAGGCGAAGTAAGTATCGTTGTCGGAGACGAGGTGGAGGTAGCGCTAGAAGCTGTTGAAGATGGCTATGGTGAAACTAGAATTTCAAGAGAAAAAGCCAGAAAAATATCCACGTGGAAAATGCTTGAAGAAGCACTTGAAACTGGAGAATTTGTTACTGGTAAAATCCATAACAGAGTTAAAGGCGGCTTTGCAGTTGAAGTTGAAGTAGTAAAAGCTTTCTTACCTGGATCACTTGTTGATGTTAGGCCTGTAAAAGAGGCACCCGACATCGAAAATACAGTACAAGAGTTTAAAGTAATCAAACTTGATTACAAAAGAAATAATGTTGTACTTTCTAGAAAGGCTGTTCTTGAAAAGAATAACTCAGCGGTAAAAGTTGAACTTCTCAAAAACTTAGAAGAAGGTCAAATAGTTAAAGGTATTGTAAAAAATATTACTGACTATGGAGCTTTTGTAGACTTAGGTGGATTAGATGGCCTACTCCACATAACAGATATCTCTTGGTCAAGAGTTACCAACCCTGCAGAAATGTTATCACTAGGTGATGAGATTGATGTAAAGGTTTTAAGCTTTGATAAAGAAAAATTAAGAGTATCACTTGGTCTCAAACAGATTCAAAACGACCCTTGGGAAAATGTTGAAAGCAACTATGCTGTTGGTGGGGTTTATGAGGCATCAGTTTCAAATATTACTGATTACGGTTGTTTTGCTCAGCTTGAAGAAGGAATCGAAGGTTTAATTCACCTATCTGAATTAGATTGGACAAGTAAAAATATACATCCTTCAAAAGTCGTAGAGATGGAGCAAAAGATCAAAGTAATGATTCTAGAAATAGATCATGAGAAAAGAAGAATTTCTCTAGGCTTAAAGCAAACCAAAGCAAATCCATGGACTGAGTTCTCTAATAAATATGCTTTAGGTGACAAAGTTGAAGGACAGATTAAATCTATTACTGATTTTGGTATATTTGTTGGCCTTGAGGGTGATATCGACGGATTAATACATTTATCTGATATTTCAGATGCTGAAGATCCTAAAGATGCTCTAGATGAATTCAAGAAAGGCGACAAGCTTAATTGTGTAGTATTTGCTGTAGATGCAGATCGTGAAAGAATTTCACTAAGATTAAGTGAGTAGTAAGGGTACCAAAACTTACAATCGATCAGATATTGAACTAGAACTATTAAGTCAGTTTCCAGACTTAACAAAAAAACAAATTAGATTAGCTATAGACTCTATCATAGAGTCTATAGTTGATTCTGTAGCATTTGATGAAAAAGTTGAATTAAGAGGGTTTGGTACTTTTTCAAAAAAATATATAAGACCAAGGAAATTTATAAATCCTAAAACTAAAGAGATTTCCTATCTTGGTGAAACAGCTACTATGCATTTCAAGCCATCTAAATCATTGATTCAAGACTAAGATATAGTTAAGATTCAAGCTATGAAACATTCGATAATTGTTGCTCTTGATGAGCATAATCAAGAAAAATTTGATGATGTGCTTAGCCAGCTTGATCCAAGCTTATGTATGGTAAAAATCGGAAGCGTTTCTTTTAATTCACTGGGAAGGAAGTGTGTTTTAAAAGCTGCAGAGAAAGGCTTTGATGTATTCTTAGATCTAAAACTTCATGACATTCCAAACACAGTTAAAAAGTCTATAGATGGGTTAGTTAATCTACCAATCAAAATGATGACAGTTCATGCATCGGGCGGGCAAAAAATGCTTGAAGAATCAGTAGCTGCAACTATAAACACAGATATAAAAATATTTGGAGTAACCGCCTTAACAAGCCTTAGCGACAGCGATACAAACTACATTTATAAACGTCAGGCTGAGGAGCAGGTTTTGGCGATGATTGGGCTAGCAACGAAAAGTAATATTCATGGCGTTGTATGCTCACCTCAAGAATTAAGCTTAGTTAAAAACAATTCTAATCTACTTACTATTACCCCTGGAATAAGACTTAAAAGTCTAAATGACGATCAAGCTAGAGTTATGACACCAAAACAAGCCATTGATAATGGGTCTGATTTCTTGGTTATTGGCAGACCTATAACAGCATCAAATGATATTAAAAAATCACTTATAGAAATACATGACTCAATCAAGAAATAACTATCCGTATTCATA
>JAQWXQ010000073.1 GCA_029254395.1 SAR86 cluster bacterium
GGTAAGCCAATTATTCAACTTGGTGGCAATATGGACATTATTGCTAATTCTAGAATTGAAATAGATCAAGCAAGACTCTTAACATTAAGAGCAGCCCATATGATGGATACAGTAGGTAATAAAGTTGCAGCAAGTGAAATTGCTCAAATTAAAGTAGTTGCTCCAAATGTTTGCTGTGATGTAATTGACAGAGCCATACAGATTCATGGAGGTGCTGGTGTTTCACAGGTTTATCCTTTAGCTAATATGTATGCCCACATGAGAACTTTAAGGCTTGCAGATGGTCCGGATGAAGTCCACAGAAGAGCTGTAGCTCGTCAAGAGTTAGGAAAATATAAATTAAATGAGCAAGGTAAGGTAGAGTCTTCTTATATTTCTAGAAGCTAGAAATGTCTAACTTTAACCTTGTCTTTTATGATACCGAGACAACAGGTATCCAAAAAGATTTCAGTCAAATCATTCAATGTGGGTCTGTTTTTACTGATATTGAGCTTAATAGGCTTGAAGAGCAAAATATTGGCTGCGCACCGTTGCCATGGACTATTCCTGCACCAAGGGCAATGCTAACTAACAAAAAAATTGAGCTTTTAAATTCGAATATATCCCACTACCAGATGATGATAGATCTTCAAAGAAAATGGAAGCAATGGTCGTCTGATAAGCCATCTATTTTTGTTTCTTACAATGGGCATGCATTTGATGAGGAATTGGTTAGAAGACAGTTCTGGTTAAACTTGCTAGAACCATACACAACAAATACAAATGGTAATGGCAGACTAGATTTGATGCTCATGATTCATAATATTGCTTCTTTCTTTTCTGAGGAAATATCTATGCCATTGTTTGATGGTGGCCCTGGGATATCCTATAAGCTGGAACATTTAGCAAAGGAACACCAAATAAACGCTGAAGATGCTCATGATGCAATAGCGGACTGCAATTTAATGATTAGTCTATGTGAAATTATTAAAGATAGACTCCCTGATGTATTTCAATCATTTATAAACACATCGACTAAACAAGGCATCAAAGAGCTTTTATATTCTGATTCATTTTTAGCTCTAGGTGAGATTCACAGAAGGCATGTATTTCAATATCCAGTAGTGTTTTGTGGATCAGACCCATCAAGACCCAATGAAATTGTTCTTTTTGATCTTAGTTATGATCCCGAAGATATTCTTGATTTAGATTACTCTGAAATAAATAAATTAATTCAAGCTAAAGGCAGAGATGGCCCTCTTAAAAAATATAAAATAAACAAAACAATTCCAGTTTGCTCCAGTCATTTGGTTAAAAATAAAGAAATTTTTGATATAAGCTTTCAAGAATTGCAAGATCGAGCAGACAGGATTACAAATGATAAGGATTTTCAGTCTAAAATTTCTCAAGCAATGGAAGACAGAATGATGAGTTTTCCTGAACCTGAGTTTGTTGAGGCATCAATATATTCTGGAGGCTTTCCATCACAAAGAGATAAGGATCTGATGCAAGAGTTTCACCTAACTGAAAATAAAGACCTTCTTATAAAAATCTCAAGAAATTTCGAAGATGATCGATTTAAAATTTTTGCAGAAAGAATAATATGTACTCAATACGCTCCAGATGTCCCTGATGACATTAATGCTAGATACAATGAATTACTTGAAGAAAGAACAACCACTGATGGAAAGTGGGGCTCCATAACAAAATCTATTAAAGAAATAGACGAAATGCTTGAGAAAGATTTAAGTAATGAGGATTGTAAAATACTTAAAGCCACAAGAGGTAAGCTATCTTCTATGGTTTTTGGTGATTAAAGGCTAAAAATATTTATTTATTTATAACAATTTATTCTATTTAAAAAGTTCTATAGAAGATATTTATAAATTCTGTATAATTTTTTTAACTTAACCTTTTAAGTTAATTTTGCGTCCATAGCTCAGTTGGTTAGAGTACCTGCTCGACACGCAGGGGGTCGCTAGTTCGAATCTAGCTGGACGCACCAATTTTGGTGAATATCATGGAAGATAAACTAAATCTTAAGCAATATATAAGAACTGTTAATGACTTTCCTATTCCTGGAATAAAGTTTAGAGACATTACTAGCCTTATTGAAAGTCCAGAGGGCCTAACTAAGTCATGCAATGCTTTTATTGATTTTACTGCAAATTTTAAAGCAACAATGGTAGCTAGCATTGAAAGCAGGGGTTTTATATTTGCAGGCCCTATATCTAAAGATCTAAGCCTTCCTTTCGTGTTGGCTAGAAAACCTGGAAAACTCCCAAACGAAACATATAAAAAAGAATTTGAACTAGAGTACGGCAGTACAAGTATTGAGATTCAGAAAAATACAAATATTACAGAAAGAGATAGAATTGTAATAGTTGATGATTTGATTGCGACTGGTGGAACAGCCTTAGCTTGTGCTGAACTAATATGTGAGAACTTTAATGTTCCAAGAGACAATATTTTAATTCTATCTGTAATTGACTTACCAGAACTAGGCGGTTCCAAGAAAATAAAAAACGATGGGTATAATATAGAAGTATTAGTATCCTATTAGCCAATAAAAAACTATGCAAAAAAAAATCATTTCACTCTTACTCTTTTTAATATTTACTAGTTCTAATAGCTATAGTTCTAATAGCTATTTTCCAGCTGAGGATTGGGAATCTTCTTTGCCAAAAGATCAGGGTATTAGTCAAACTAAAATAGATAGTTTGATTGATTTAGCCTATGAAGATAAGTCCACCATGGGAATTGTTGTGATTTCAAATGGAAAAGTAATTGGTGAGAAGTATGCACAGGGGTATGACTCTTCTTCACATGGTACATCATGGTCCATGGCTAAAAGCTACTATGCAGCATTGATAGGTATATCAATCGATCAGGGTGAGATAACTAGTTTGGATGATAAAGTAAAAAAATATCTATCTTATTTCAACGATGAGAGATCAAACATCACTATAAGAGATCTTTTAAACATGTCTAGTGGTCTTGATTTCCCTGAGCACGAACACGAAAGAATGTTTTTCCAAAAAGATCATCTAGATTACGCTCGAAAGGTGGGTGTTGAGAAAGCTGCTGGCATTAAATGGGAATATAATAATGTTAATTCAATGATTATTGGCGATATCCTTTATTCCGCCACTGGAAAGAAAGCAGATATTCTATTTGAAGAGAGGATCCTCAAACCTCTAAATATAAATAGTTATAAATTATGGAAGGACGAGGCTGGAAACGTTCTTGCTTATTGCTGCGTTGATATGTCGGCAAGAGATTATTCAAAAATTGGGCTTTTATTTGCAAGGGACGGTTACTGGGGCGGGAAACAAATATTATCTAAAAATTTTATAGATGAGACTTTTCAAGTTGTATGGGGTTTTTCAGATGACTTTCCCAGAAGCGGATATTCGCTGCATTGGTGGGTTGGTAAGCATGATGATAAATCAAAGATATTCCATACGTCTGGTAAATTTGGTCAATATACTTTTGTTGATAGAGAGAACGATATTGTTGTTACTAGAATCACAAAATATCAACAAAAGGATCATGGCGATATTCAAAAATGGGGGCCTCTAGGGTATTTCAGATGGCTAGGAGTTGAGCAAGCAGTAAAAACGGCGCGTATTTTACTAAACTTTGGGTTAGTAGAAGAGGGCATAGATGTCATAACACCAACAACTGAGGAAGAGGGTGAATCAAAAGAATTTGTTGATAACTTTGAAAAATTTGTCGACCAGATTGCCAACTTAAGCAGGTAGGGTTAGTCTTTTTTAGCAAGAGAAGGATTGAATTCTTTTTTCCACTCTTCAAAGTAGTAACCATCATTACCCTGTTTATTAAGGTATTTTACAAATACCCTTCCGTTAATATCCTCAAACCCCTCTTCAAAGGGCTTTCCAGTTTCTTTATTTGGTCTTTTATATCTATCGTCTAGGTCCATACAAATAAAATCATTGGTATTGAGACTGCTATTATTAAGAAGTCTAAAGGTAATCCTAATCTCCAATAATCTGTAAATTTATAATTTCCTGGACCCATAATTACTGTATTACACTGGTGTCCGATTGGGGTTAAAAATGCACAGCTCGCACCTACAGCAACTACCATCAAAAACGGTTCTATCTCATAACCTAATTGAGTTGCAATTCCAGCTGAGATTGGAGCCATAATTACAGCTGTTGCAGCATTATTAATTATGTCAGTGGTCGCCATCGTTACTACCAATATAAGAAACAATAACCAAAATTGGCTTAAATTAACTGCATATAGAGAAATCTGATTCGATATTAGATCGCTCAAGCCGGTTGTTTGCAAGGCACCACCAATTGGTATCATAGCAGCCAGCATTATAACAATTGGCCAATCTATATCCCTGTAAAAATTTCCATCAATAATTTTTATACGTAAAAATGCCAATACACATAACAAAAAAGCAGCAGCAGTGGTTAAATAATTGAATGCTACTAAGGCAATAGAAATAGCAAAAAATATCATTCCTTTAAGCAATCTACTTCTACTAGGTATTGTTTGAAGCTCTCTTTGTCTAAGAGGCATTAATCCAAGATGTTTTATTTTATTAGTTACATCCTCTTCCTCAAGGTCTTTAACTCCAAGAAGCAATACATCACCGGCTCTAAAAGTTTCTCTGGTAAGCCTTGTTCTATATTTAGAACCCTTTCTCCAAAGACCAAGCAAATTTAATTCTTCATATGCAATTTTATAAAAAAAATCGTGCTTTCTTCCAATCAACCTAGATCCTGGAGTAATCATAACTTCTATCTCTTCTAAATCATCTTCTTTAAAGAAGTGAAGTTCTTCTGGTATTGAGAAATCAAATGTTTCTAAGAGGGATGCCAAATCGTCAGGAGGTGTTTTTAATACAAGAATTTGATTGGCTTTGACCCTGGTATTATTTTTAACCTTACTAACGGCTCCAGATTCATTCACAACCCCAATTACATCAACATCCTCTCCAGCTATTCTTTTAAATGCTGCCAAAGTCATGCCAATAGAGTTACTATTTTCATTGACTATGACCTCAAATAGATAGCCTTTAAGATTGATTAGAGACGCATTGTTGCTTGCGTCATCCCTTAATAAAATAAAATTACGGCCTATGAATGTAATAAAAAATATACCTAAGAGCGTTACAGCTATACCAACATATGAATAATCAAAAAAACTGAAAGGGCTATTTGAAATGCTAGCCTTATATTCTGAAATTATTATATTTGGTGGGGTACCAATAGTTGTATTCATCCCCCCCAAGATACATGCAAATGCTAAAGGCATAAGAAATCTTGATGGATGCCAATCCATTTTCTGACAAACGTTAAGAGTAATAGGTAACAAGATTGCCAAAGCACCAATATTGTTTATAAAAGAAGAAAGAAATGCTGCTATTAATAGTAATGATATTAAAAACTGTAGTTCTGTAAATTTTCTTGTGCCAATAATTTTACCAACCAAGCCTGTTAAACCTGAATTTTTTAGACCCTGGCTTATTACAAGAACAAGAGCAACAGTTAGAACTGCTGGATGAGAAAATCCTAAAAAAGCATCAGAGGCAGGAATTACTCCCAAGGTTATGAGTAGCATAAGTGCTGCTATTGTAAGGGCATCGTATCTAAATTTACCCCATATAAAAGCAAAGAGAAGGCCTGTAAGAGTAAAAGAGAGAATTAACTGATCATTCATAAAAATTCTTAGCTAGGCATACTTTCAACATATAAAGAAGTTGATGGATATGCAAACTCTGATCCATCTTCTTTAACAATTTTCATAATGCTAAATATCAATTCTTCTTTTATTCTATTAAAGTCAGCAAAGCCAACAGGATCAGCATAAGCTACAATCCTTACATCTATTGAACTTGCACCAAGCTCAACAACTCGAACTACTGGATCTAGGTCTGGGTCTGAAACAAAATTATTGCTTTTTAAAATATATTCTTTTATGTGTAATCTAATATTCTCCAATTCTTCTATAGATGTTGAATAGACTAAATTTATAGTCCAATTAATTCTTCTATTTACCATTTCACCATGATTAATTACTTTCACATCTGACAGGTCTTTGTTAGGAATAGTCATTGGTGCTGTATCAAATGTTCTTATTACAGTAGATCTAAAACCTATTGTTTCAACTATTCCATGTAGCTCTCCAGTTACCTCAATCCTGTCTCCGGGTTGGAATCTATGCTCGCCAATAATCAATATACCCGCTATAAGATTCTTAAAGAAATCTTGCGCTCCTAGTGCTACTGCAACTGAAAATAAACCCAATCCAGCTACCAATGGACCAATTTGAATTCCAAAAATATCTAAAATAATTGCAATACCTATTACCCATACAATGAATCTTGAAGCTCTTTCAAGCCACATTTGCATTGATGCTGTTAGCCAAGAGCTGGTAGATAAAGCTTCAAATATTGGTTTTACAGCACTAGAAAGCGCACTAAATATTGTGAATATTACAAAAGCCCTAACTATGTTTGTGGCTATATCTCCAACAATTCCAGAAATAGGTAATATCAAAGTGCAAATATAAAGAGCTACTGTTATTGGAACTAAACCTAAAGGCTTTTTAAGCGCATTAAGTATTTCGTCATCAATATTTGATTCAGTGCTCTCAGCAAGCTTGCCTAAAGAGTTTAATATTACCGATATTACAAATCCTCTAAAGAGAAAAGCTGCAAACAATACAAGCAAAGAAGAGATTATGGACCCAAGACCTATCCCTAGAAAACCTGAGTTCCAAACATCTTGAACTAAAACAATAAAGTCATTCATAATAATTAAAATAGTTACCTGTTGTTATTTTATATCTATTTTTAATTAATAGGTATAAAGATCACTTCTTACTTTTATCTATAAAAAAGAATGGAATATAGAGTAAGTAAAACATTATTAATGCTATTGGTGTTGTAATTAATAGATGGAAAGGGGGATCTGGAAATAAATCAAAAAGGCTCTCACCAGCTGGTTTTTGTGCAAGGTACCAATAATTTGCTGGATCACCTAGAGCAGTATTGATTGTCCATATAGCAGGAAGCAAGGCAAAAAGAGTTATTAAAGATACCAAACCTACATCTTTAAAAAATGGCCTATTTCCGAGCGTTATGGTGGCATATAGAATTCCAAGAACTATCATCCCATGGCCTATGTAAAAATAAACATACTCTATATCAAACTTTTGTATATCAGGAGTTATCATCGCAAGAGTAGCGCCAGCCATTCCCCAAAAAAATGCAATTTTATAACAAATTTTTGGACCACCAAGCAAAAACCATGCAACAAAAATTTCAGAAAGGTCACACATGTGAAAGGGTAAAACTTCCCTCCAGTCATAAGGGTTTTCCAAGTAAAAAAGATCCTTGAACGGCGAAGTTACCACATGAGCCAAGATAACATACGCTATTATCTTGGACATATTTTCAGTAGATCGCTGTGTTGCATTTTTCATTTTTAAAGGTATGAACACACATACCAATGTAACAATTAATAAAGTTAGTAAATGAAGATTAGAGAATAGAACAAATGTATTATCAGACATAAAGCCTCAAAAATTTATTTGAACCATTATAGTTTAAATTTAAGAATTATCTAATTTTTCAAGCAATAATGACTCGGTAAGAATCGCAGGAAGAATATCGGGTTTTAACATTCCAGGCTTCCAGTATACGTATAAAGGAACGCCACTTCTGTTATAGAAATTTAAAGATTTTAAAATATCACCATCTTTATTAGTCCAATCTGCAACTATGTAATTTATGTTATTTTCAATTATGTACTCTTTGACAAGAGGTCTCGAGAGAGCAATTTTATCGTTTGCCTGGCAAGTTATACACCAAGCAGCAGTGAAGTTGATAAGGTATGCCTGTTTTTTAGCCTGCATTTCATCTTCAATTCCTAGATACCATTGCCCAGTCTTATTTGTATTGGTGCTTACCTCAGGGCTAGAATTTGAAATATTATTTATCGAGACAAGCTGGGTAAATATAGAGCCTGAAATTACAATAGTAACTAAAATAAGAAAAATAGAATTTTTAAAAGATTTAAATACCCAAATAAGCAGACCAGCTAACAACAAGCAAACTAATAAACTTATTAACCCATCTATATTAGATTGAATACTAAACACCCATATCAACCATAATGCAGTTGCGAACATTGGAAATGCAAAGAATTCTTTTAATGTCTCCATCCACTTACCCGGTCTTGGCATGAGGGATATTAATTTAGGATTTGCACTAAGCAGCATATAGGGCGCCGCAAATCCAAATCCAAGTGATGCAAAAACAGGTAATGTAGTGCCAGATGGCTGAACTAAGGCATATCCAATAGCAGCACCCATAAAGGGAGCTGTACAAGGAGATGCAACAATTACTGCAAGTACACCTGTTAAGAAAGAATTTAAGTATTCTGAATATGACTTATTACTCAAATCTGATCTAGTTAAAGAGCTTCCTATGTTTATATCAGTCAATAAAACAAGACCTATGATAAACATTACAATTGCTAAAGACGATACTATTAATGGAGATTGAAGTTGAAAGCCCCAGCCAAGATAATTGCCAGACTCTTTCAATGCGATTAAGAGAATTGCAATAGCTAAAAATGAAATTAATACACCTAAGGAAAAGCTAATAGAATGAAGTCTTATCTTAGTTTCAGATTCTCCACTCATCGATACAAAACTTAAAACTTTAAGTGATATTACAGGGAAGACGCAAGGCATCAAATTTAAAATTAGCCCGCCAATAAAAGCAAAAAATAAAGCTTCAAGCAGTCCAAATTCATTACTTTCCTCAGCATTTAAAATTAAATCAGAATCTATTAAATAGACACTATTATCTATCTCAATTAAACCTTTGATATTGGTATTATCTAGTTGATCATCTAATAGCTCGACTGATAGAAGGTAGGAATTCTCATATTCAATTAAATTTTGTGTAGCAGCGTGATCAACAAAGTCTTGAATTTCAGAAAAGAAGTACACATTTGTGACATTGGAGGTTTTAGAAAATCTTATCTCTAAAGTTTTCTTATTTAAAGTTGCTTCAACTGGAAGAGTGATTGAGGGTATATCTGATTGAATTTTTGCAAGATTATTATCAAATTCAATAGCGTTTAACGAGGTTTTTATTATAGCTTTTTCTGGAATGCATACATCTGCGCAAATAAGAAAGTCTATAGAAACTTCAATAGATGAATCTGAGCCAGTATTTTCGTAATTAAGAACTTTAAAAGGGAAAATAACCTCGTCATCATAACCATATGTCATCAGAGGTGGATAAGGTATTAAATGAGGAGCAGGCCAATTAATTAGGCCTAATTCAAGATTGCTTGGCAGGTCCCATTTAACTTCTAAAGGGCCACCTGAGTCACCAGGATTCTTCCAATAAGTATGCCAGCCACTGTTAAGATCAAACTTTATACCAATAAATGATTCGCTTGTAATAAGGTTTTCAGTGCTCTTCACTAAAGATACTTTTGCATGTCCGGTATCTACTTCATTGGAACCTATTCCAATCATTGGAATTAGAATTAGCAGTAATAGTTTATATTTCATAGCCTAATATTATCATTATTTGATTATTGAATAGAGATTTGTGGTCTAATGATTAATATTGGTACAAAGAGGTTTTTTACAATAGCAAAAGTTTATCAATGTATTTTACTGAAGTAATTATTTTGAACTATTTACCGAATTATTTGTCTTAACTTTATGAAATTAATATTATTTATAACAACATTTCTATCCATATCTACATATTCAGAAGAGAGTACAGATCCGATTATTCAACCGGAAGATATATGGGTCTTAGATACCCATAGCAGTAGGTTTTCAGGAAATGGGCAGGTCCTATATATGATGCCACAAGATGCGCTGCACACTTATAGAGGAAGAGAGTACGGAGATTGGAATCAATTTTCATATATTGATTCAAGAAAATTAGTAAGACTTAAGAAGGGCTACAGAGTAAAACTTATTGAACCATTTTTTAGTGGCGACATATACAAGGTCAGCCTTTTAGATGGTTTTAGTAAAGATAAAACATACTACTTAATCACAGATGATTTAAATCGAAAATATAAAAAAATGGAGCAGATTGATGATAAAAAATAAATTTTCAATAATTATCCTTTTAGGATTATTTACAACTAGTTGTGTAAATATGTCGCAACAGCCAACGACAGTATCTAGAGGTGACGTTCAAAAACAACAGAGCATAACCCTTGGAACTATTTTAGACATTACCAATGTGACCATTGAAGGTGACAGAAGGCTTGGAGCAGCAGCAGGTGCTGCAATTGGCGGAGTTGCAGGTAAAAATACAACAGATTCTGATACTGAGTCAGATATTGCTTCTGTTCTTGGTGCTCTTGCTGGTAGCGCTATTGGAGCGAATATAGGTTCAGCAATGACTAAAAAAAATGGGGTTGAGCTTTTAATTGAGACAACTTCCGGGAGACTAGTGTCCATTATTCAAGAGTCGAGCGATGTTAGATATGAAAAAAATCAGAAAGTAAGAATAATAAAAAGAAATGGAAAATCGAGAGTTCTGCCAATTGATTGATGATAGAAGAACCTGTTGAAATTTATAACAAATCCTTAGATATTTTATCTCGAAGAGAGCATTCAAAAAAAGAAATATTAGACAAGCTTTCAAAAAAATTTTCTAATTCAGATTTGATTGAATTAACTATTCAAAAGCTAGAAGATAACAATTTAATTAACGACGCAAGATTTTCAGAACATTATGTTGCTGCCCGAAAAAGGAAAGGGTTTGGGCCTAAGAAAATCTCTTATGAGCTTCTATCAAAAGGAGTGGAAAGCTTTATAGCAAATGATGCAATATCAGAATCAGGCGAATGGAAAGAATTAGCTCATCAAGTGTTTAATAAAAAATTCAGAGATGGGGTGTCAGTTGATTTTAAACTTAAAGCAAAGCAAAAAAACTTTTTAATAAATAGAGGCTTCTCTTTTACAGAAATCGAGTCAGTTTTTAACTAGGCCATGTTATGATCAGCCCATATGTCATATGAGGTTCTAGCAAGAAAATATAGACCATCCAACTTTGAGGAGGTTGTAGGCCAGCCGCATATAATTCAAGCAATCATAAACAGCATTGCTTCAAATAAAATACACCAAGCTTATATATTCTCAGGAACTAGGGGTGTGGGCAAGACTACACTGGCAAGGATACTATCTAAATGCTTGAATTGCTTATCATCTGACAAACCTGTTACAAAACCATGTGATAGTTGCACAGTATGTGATGAAATAAAAAATGGAAGACATTTAGATTTTCTTGAAATTGATGCAGCATCAAAAACCGGTGTTGATGATATGAGAGAACTGCTTGATACAGTCCAATACAAGCCGTCATCAGGAAGATATAAGATCTATCTGATAGATGAGGTTCATATGTTATCTACAAGTAGTTTCAATGCTCTTCTTAAAACCTTGGAAGAACCGCCGTCGCATGTAATATTTATTTTCGCAACGACAGATCCTGAAAAAATACCAAAGACAGTTCAATCGAGGTGCCTTCAACTTAATCTCAAAACTATCAATAGAGATAATCTTGAAGCTCATCTGCAAAATGTAATTAATTCTGAGAAAATTAAACATGATAAAAATTCTTTAGCCTTAATTTCAGATTCAGCTCAAGGTTCTGTAAGAGATGCTCTAACGCTCTTAGATCAATCTATAGCTCATGGCAATGGGGCTTTAAATGAAGCAGATGTGAAAGCTCTACTTGGAACAATTGATGACTCACTCGTTTCTGAATTAATTGGCGCGGTTGTAAATGGTGAAGCTGAAAAAGCATTCAATATTTTTTATAAGATAGAAGAGCTAACGCCTGAATACGAAAATGTACTCAAGCATATTATTAGTTTTATTCACAAAGTTTCTTTAGAGCAAGTGCTTAAAAGCTCAAATAAAGAACCTATAAGAAATATGGCACAATCTGTAGACAAGGAATTTATTCAATTAATATATGAAATAGCCGTGAACTCATATTCCAAATTTAGCATTCACCCTAACCCAAAAGAAGCTCTAGAAATTTGTATTCTTAGAATGCTGGCTTTTAATCCCTTAGCAAGTATCCACGATAAAACTAAATCGCCAAATGAAACTTTGAGTGAAAAAAAAAACTTAACTCAACCAGTTAGTAACTCTAATAAGACTGAATCATTTGAAATCAAACAAAACATTATTGAACCTGAAGTAAAACCAAACTCACCTCAACCCCAGTCATTAAAAATACTTTCCAATCAAGACTGGATAGCTTTTTTTAGAGAACTTAAAATGAGTGTTTTTGTAAAAAATTATTATGGGAATTTCACTTTTTTAAAAATGAAAAATAACGAAATACATTTAGGTGGAGATCTTGAAAAGAATGACATTCCTTTGAATGTTAAAAAGGAATTTGAGAACATTTGTACAGAGGCTTTCAAGGCAAAAATAGTAATTAAATTAGAGCAGTCAATTACTACTGAAGGCCCTTTACAGCATGAAGAAAAAGAAAATAAAATAAAGCAGGAAAAAGCAGAAGACAATATAAAAAATAATGATGCAATTAAAAATTTTATGACAAAATTTGATGCAACTATAAAAGAAAAATCTATTAAACCAATTAACTAGCATGCAAACTGACTTACTAAATGATTTAATAAACTCTTTAACTATTTTGCCAGGTGTGGGAAAAAAGTCAGCTCAGAGAATGGCTTTATATCTCCTAGACAAAAACAAAGATGGAGCATCTTTACTATCAAAGACCCTTCAGGACGCCGTAGAAACTATTGGTAGATGTAAAAGATGTAGGATGTTGACCTCTAATGAATACTGTAAAGTTTGCTCAGATACATCAAGGGACAATCAAAGTATTTGTGTTATTGAAAATCCATCAGATATGTTGGCTATAGAGTCAACTGGAGGTTTTCGAGGCAAATATTTTGTATTACTTGGCAGATTGTCCCCAATTGATGGAGTAGGTCCGGAGGATCTAGGGATAGACCAACTACTAAATTTAATTAGCAAAGAAGATGTTAAAGAAATAATTCTTGCTACTAGCTCAACAGTTGAGGGTGATGCAACAGCAATATTTATTAAAGATCATATAAAAGATATTAAAGTTTCTAGAATTTCATATGGTATACCTATTGGTGGAGAGCTAGAATATGTTGACGGAAATACTATTGCGAGAGCAATTCAAGGGAGAACTGAAATAAATGTCGATTAAATCAGATAAATGGATAAAAGAAATGTCTACTTCAAATGGGATGATAGAACCTTTTTCTGAAAACCAAGTTAGATTGGATTCAAGTGGTAATAAGCTTATTTCTTATGGCGTATCCAGTTTTGGGTATGACGTAAGGTGCTCAAATGAGTTTAAAGTATTTACTAACATTAACTCAGCTGTTGTCGATCCTAAAAATTTTGATGCTAATAGTTTTGTAGATGTTAAATCCGATGTTTGTGTCATTCCTCCTAACTCTTTTGCTTTAGCAAGAACAATTGAATATTTTAAAATACCTAGAAAAGTCTTGACTATTTGTCTTGGAAAATCGACTTATGCTCGATGTGGAATTATTGTTAATGTAACGCCTTTAGAGCCTGAGTGGGAGGGTCATGTAACACTTGAGTTCTCAAATACTACAAATCTACCAGCAAAAATTTATGCAGGCGAAGGTGTTGCCCAAATGATATTTTTAGAATCTGATGAAGATTGTGAAGTTAGTTATAGGGATAGAGGCGGAAAGTATCAAGGTCAAACTGGGGTAACACTACCCAAGACTTAATATTTTTTCCAAGGAAAGTGTTTGGTTTTTCTTTGGATCTAGATCAATATCTTTTATTTTTACGAACATATAACCTAAATCTTTTGCGATTAAGTAAATTGTTTTTCTATCATCATATTTCCTTAACCTTGTAACTTCGATGCAAGAATATTTATCATCTCCAACATAACAATCTACATTTTCTGATGTAACACTGTAAAAATTAGGCTCAACAGTTCCATCTTTCATTTCTATGATATCAATAGAAAAGTCTTTATACCCATCAAGAACATTCATTCTTACTTGTATTTGAGCATTTAAGGGGTCTAGGACTGATTTTGATATTGAATTAGCAGACCATTCATATCTACCCTTTGAATTTATTGAATTCTCAATATTATTAAAAAATAATTTCTGGCTACGATTGGCTAATTTTGGTTTTACACCGACAGAATATTCTTTACTCTCAACCTTCTTATTAAGAAATTTAAAATCAGTTTCAATATCAAGTTTTATAAATGATTTATTTGCTTTAAAAGATAGCGACGAGGCACCATTCTCTTCAATAATAAGTTTACGAACACCTAAGATATCTCGATCAGATGATTCCCATCTATATTCAGCAACATAATTTTCTATGCTAAATACATTAATTGATAAAAACAGAATGCTAAATATGTAACTAAATTTCATATTTTCTTTGAATTGAATCATTAATTGTACCCATATTTCTAAATATAACTTTTTTTAATTTCTTGTTCCAACGTATATTTTCTAAACATATATTTTCTATGACAAAAGGAAACATTGAATGTTCAATAATATGAATCTTTTCTTCGAGTAACTCCTTTGTATTAATTTCCTTAATGTCAAAAGCAGCCTGCGCAATTAACGGCCCAGCATCAAGTTCAGATGAAACATAATGTATTGAAATACCATGTTTTTTATCTTTGTTATTTATTACCTTCTGATGTGTATTTAGGCCAGGGTATAAAGGGAGAAGGGAAGGGTGAATATTAATTATTTTTCCATCAAAATAATCTGTTATTTTTGAGGTTAGTATTCTCATGAAGCCAGCTAAAACAATTAAATCTGGTGAAAGTGATATTAGTTTTTCTAAAAGAACAGCATCAAAATGATTGCGACTATCATATTCAAGATGGTTTAAAACAGTAGTTTCTAAATTCTCATTTTCTGCTCTTTTTAAACCAAGGGCTTGAGGGTTATTAGAGATAACAGCAACAATAACGCCATTAATATTGCCAGCATTAATATTATCAATTATCGCTTGAAGGTTAGAACCATTACCAGATAGCAAAACTACTATTCTTTTCATAGAAATAATTTTGACATTTATATATAACTTATATGAGTTTGAGCATTTTTTTCAATACAACCAATCTCAAAATTCCTATATCCATGATCATCAATTATTGACTGAATTGATGATACATCTTCAGCATTAACAATGAGCACCATTCCAATACCACAGTTAAATATCCTATACATATCTTCTTCTGTAATATTGCCATTATCTTTAAGCCACTGAAATTCTTTTGGTAAATCCCAAGATTTTTTGTAGACTTTAACAGCCATATTTTTAGGAATTGATCTTGGAAGATTTTCGGTTAGGCCACCGCCTGTGATATGGCTCATACCTTTAATTTTTTGATTTTTTGTTAAATCTTGAATCACCTTTGGGTAGAGGTGTGTAGGTTTTAAAAACAAATCAACCATTTCTTTTTTTTCATCATCTGAGCATTCACTTTGCTCTAAAATTTTTCTTATAAGAGAATATCCATTTGAATGTGCGCCACTTGACTCAATTCCAATAAGAATATCTCCATCTTCAATATCATCGCCTTTAATGATTTTATTTTCATCTACGCAGCCAACCGAAAAACCTGCTAAATCAAAATTATTATCAATATAGTGTCCTGGCATCTCAGCTGTTTCACCACCTAAAAGCGCGCAGCCTGAGGCTCTGCATGCTCTTGCTATGCTTCCAATAATTAAAGATGCTTCCTTAACATTTAATTTAGATGTTGCAAAATAATCAAGAAAAAATAAAGGTTGTGCACCACATGTAACTAAATCATTCACACACATTGCAACTAAATCTTGCCCAATATTATCTAATTTATTATATTGCTGAGCCAGAGCAACTTTTGTTCCAACCCCATCAGTACATGCAACTAAAACCGGATTTTGGAAATCGTTATTTAATCTATACATTCCAGCAAAACCACCGAT
>JAQWXQ010000127.1 GCA_029254395.1 SAR86 cluster bacterium
ATTAAAGTTTCTAAATCAAATCCATTGCAAGCACTTCCCTATAATAAGTTCCATTGCACCACCTGGAATGTAAATCAAGCATCAGCAATGATTATATGTAGTGAGAATCTTGCAAATGATTTGAACATACCATTAAGCAAGAGAGTCTACCCTCTCGCGTCATCTGAATCTAACCATATGATTGCACCCATACAAAGACCGCATTTAAGTAAATCATATGGCTTGGATTTAGCAGTCAAATTTATAAAAGGTGTATGTAGAGATAATGATATTAAGCCTAATCTATATGAGTTATATAGCTGCTTTCCAATTGCCGTTCAAATGTTTAGTGATTCTTTGGGTCTAAGTGAGAATCAGAACAAAACAGTCACTGGGGGAATGTCTTTTGCAGGCGGTCCATTGAATAATTATATGATCCACTCAACTGTAAAAATGATAAGTAAAATAAGAGGTGATCATTCTAAAATCGGTTTAGTTACAGGTGTTTCTGGAATGATGACAAAACAAGCATTAGCTTTATGGTCAAAAAAACCATTAATAGATTTTATTACTAAAGATGTTACCAAAGAGGCTAAGTTAGAAGAAATACCCGTTCAAATGTCAGCAGAGTTTGAAGGGATGGCTACGATAATTGGATATACAATCTTTAAAGATAATAATGGCGAGCTGAAAGCTGTAATCTTCAGCGAGGATTCCAAAAAGAAAAGAAAAGTACTAATATCTAATGATAAAGAAACGTTAAAAAGCATGGGAGAAGAAGAATGGGTAGGAAAGAATATAAAATTCAAGGGAAAGTATTTAGTCTCGTAGCTTTATGTTTATTGGCGTTTGATATATCGGCGTCTATAGATAAAAGTATTGCTAACCATAAAGAGCATTTTTCTAAAATAGCACTAGAAATATGGGATAACGCAGAATTAGGCTATCAAGAAATGGACAGCTCTGAGCTTCTTTCTGATGCGCTGGAAAAAGAGGGTTTTAAAATTAATAAATCGGTTGCTGGTATCCCTACCGCCTTTATTGCTGAGTTTGGTTCTAAGGGTCCGGTAATTGCTATCTTAGGGGAATTTGATGCTTTGCCTGGCTTGGCTCAAAGTACCTCTCCATTTAAAGAAGTCATAAACAATACTACTGGAGCCGGGCATGCATGTGGGCATCATTTATTTGGAGCAGCATCAGCATGGGCTGCTGTTTCTATCAAAGAGTGGCTGGTAGAAAATAATTTTGATGGAAGAATTAGATTTTATGGAACTCCTGCTGAGGAAGGTGGTTCAGGCAAAGTTTATATAGCACGTGAAGGGTTGTTTGAAGATGTTGATATCGTTCTTCATTGGCATCCCGATCAAGTAAATTCTGCAAACTCAAAAACATCAAATTCTAATAAGTCAGGTAAATTTACTTTCAAGGGAATTTCAGCTCATGCTGCAGGCTCGCCTGAGCTCGGTAGATCAGCCCTTGATGGTGTTGAGGCTATGAATATGATGGTTAATATGATGAGAGAACATGTACCACAAGAATCAAGGCTCCATTATGTTATTACTAAGGGCGGACTAGCTCCAAATGTTGTACCTGATTTAGCAGAAGTTTATTACTATGTCAGGCATCCCAACATGCAAATGGTTGATGAACTTTTTCAAAGAGTTGTAAAGGCAGCAAATGGAGCTGCTGAAGGAACAGAAACTTCAATGACTTATGAGGTTATGCATGGTAATTATTCCTTACTACCAAATGATGTAATACAAAAAAAAATGCACTCAAACCTTCAAATGTACGGAGGTATCAATTATACCGAGGCTGAGAATAATTATGCTAAAACCATTTATAAAACATTTATAAAACCATCCAATGAAATTGGTTCACAAGAAAATGTACAGCCATATTCAACTTCTCACAGCTATGGCTCAACAGATGTAGGTGATGTAAGCTGGCTTGTTCCTACAGCAGGAGTAAGAACAGCAACATGGGTTCCTGGTACTGCAGCCCATTCATGGCAAGCTGTATCAGCCGGAGGAACATCCATCGGCATAAAGGGAGCTGAGCTTGCTGCTAAAACAATAGCCTCAACAGCAATAGATATTTACAAAGATGAATCATTGATAATGGCTGCAAAGGCTGAGCTACAAGAAAGAGTTGGTAAAGATTTTGAATATAAGGCTCTTCTGGGTGACCGACTGCCACCATTAGATTATAGAAAAAATTAATTACTGAATAGAAACAGCGGCATTGGGCCTTCTTAAATCAGCATAACCATAACGAAGTCCATTAACGATATGAATACTCTGTGTACTTCCCATAGTCTTATTGGATTCTGGTTTATGCCCCATTTCATCAAGAATATTGATAACATCTGAGCTAATTGTATTTTCATAGTCAAGGCCAGTATATGGCCAATCCTTATGAACCCTTGGAAGCATAGTAGCCTCGCCTATATTTAAATTAAAATCTACGACACCAGAGATAACCCTCAATATTGCAGCTGGTATATATGACCCACCAGGAGAACCTGTTACTAATGTTAGCTGGCCCTCTTTATTAAAAACCATTGATGGTGCCATTGTGCTCATAGGCCTTTTTCCAGGCTCAAATTTATTGCCTGGGCTTGCGACTCTGCCTTCAATAGATGAGTCTCCGTAACGATATGCAAAGTTATTCATTTGATTGTTCATAAGTATTCCTGTTCCTGGAATAGTCACACCTGAACCAAATGAGTATCCAAGAGTGTAGGTATTTGATACAGCATTGCCATCACTATCAACTATTGAATAATGAGTCGTATCTCTACTTTCATTTGCTACTCTTAAGGGTT
>JAQWXQ010000081.1 GCA_029254395.1 SAR86 cluster bacterium
AAAAAACTTTGCTTGAACAAGTGCCTGAAGTTAAATCAGTGCAAGATATAACTGATCACTCAATAGATGATAATGCTTTTATGAAAGCCTAATTGTTAATTGTCTTCGCTTATGTGAAGGATAACTCCAAATCTAGGATGATCAAAATAGTGAACGTCGTTATCAAAGATCCTTCTATTTTCGTTAATATATATTTTTATTTCTGCATCTCTTTCTTTATTTTGAAGGCTTTGGCTATTTACATCAATGTTTAACTTCTCGTAATTATTTTTTTTATTCAACTTCAATTTAATATCATGACTTATATTTTTATTATCTAAATCTAGCCTAGGTTTGAAACTATCTATATATAATTTTGTGTAGTCTGATTCAAGGGTTACTTGATTCGATAAAGATCCAAGATAAGCTTTCAAATCAACATGAAGAAACCTTTCTTTGTAAAGTTTTATTAAGAAACCATAATCTTGATATTCATTTTCATATTCTAAAAACCTTGAATCATTTTTTGATGGAATATTTTGCTTCCATGATATAGATTCTAAATGTTTATACTTTTTTGATTTTATTATGTTCGCTTCATATTTTTTTAAAGTATTTAATCTTGATTTTTTTCTAAACCATTCTTTCGGATTAAATGCTTTTTTTAGTAAAGGCTCCTTTTCTAAATTGCCTCTATTAATTTTTAAATCTGCAAACAACTTAGAAAAAAACGACTCATTCTTTACTATGTTAAATGAGCTTTTATTATAAAACAGATCAATTGTTCTAAAGTTTAATACCTCATCTTCTTCAATATTAAGGTTTGTTTCAAATACTTCATTTGTCCTTACTTCTTTATGTTCAAAAATAATTAGCTCAATATTGTATGTGGTGGATATAGTTGACCCTGTAGATTGAACTGAAAAAAATAGAATAAGAATTTTTTTAAAATAAGTCATTTAATATATTTATTATTTTATCTCTTCGAAGTGATCCATTCTGCTCAATTAATTTTATGTTAAACCTATTTTTATTATCAAATGAATAAATTGACTGATCTGTTTTTATTAATTCAAGTAATTTTAGTATAGTCCCATCGCTGACTGCTTCACTAAGAAGAATTGAAGTGATTTCTGAGCTTGATGTCAATTTAGGCATCCGCAGATCAGCTATTAATTGGTTAATCGTAGCATTTTTCAACAGGTTGCTTGTTTCGTGAGGTATGCGTCCACATGTATCCTCAAGAAAAAACTTAATTTTTTGAATATCTTTATGTGAGTCAGCATCATAAATAAGCTTATAAATTTTCAGTCTTTCAACAGTTGATGGCATATAAATATCACTTATAAAAGCTGAGTCAAAGAAATTTACATCAGTTTTAATAATCTCTTTATTTGTATCATTTTTTTTAATTTTAATAGCAGATTTTAGCATTGAAAGATAAAGTGATAGACCTATAGATGCAATATGACCACTTTGTTTATCACCAAGAATTTCTCCAGACCCTCTTAATTCCATGTCTTCTTGTGCTATAAAATAACCTGAACCTAACTTCGATAATCTCACTATAGACTCTAACCTTTCTGATGCTAGCTTTGGAATAACTGCATCTGGAATTAGGAAGTAACAGTATCCTTGTTTATTAGATCTCCCTATTCTTCCCCTAAGCTGATGAAGTTGTGCTAATCCAAGCTTATGAGAATCTTCAATAATCATTGTATTAGCATTTGGTATATCAAGGCCCATTTCAACAATTGTTGTGCATATCAAAATATCTATTTCACCTGAACCAAAATCATCCATTACACTAGCAATGTCTTTTTTGTTTAATTGTCCATGGGCAATCCCAATTTTGACCCCAGCTATTAATGTTTCTAATGTATTTTTTAAACCCTGCATTTTACTTATATTGTTCTGCAAGATAAAACATTGTCCTCCTCTTTGAATTTCGCGAGATATTGATTCTTTTAAAATTGTATTGTCTGATACTTTAAGAAATGATTTTATAGACAACCTATTAACTGGTGGACTGTTCAAGAAGGAAAAGTCCTTTAAACCAGAAAATACAAAATTCATTGTCCTTGGTATTGGTGTTGCCGATAAATAAAGTATGTGAATATTGTCTTGTTTTGATTTGATTAGGTCTTTCTGCTTTATGCCAAATCTATGCTCTTCATCAACAACTAAAAGACCTGTATTTGTGTAATCTATCTTTTGATTAAAAATGGCGTGAGTAGAAATAAGAATATCAATCTCTTTATTATTATATTTTTCAACCAAAACTTTTCTATCTTTCAAGCTAATATGTCTATTTAACAAAGATACATTAACAGGTGACTCTTTAAACCTGTCAGTGAATGATTCAAGATGCTGTTTTGCAAGAATTGTACTTGGGCAAAGTACTATTACTTGTTTTTCAGAGTAAACACTTACAAAAGCTGCTCTCATAGCAACTTCAGTTTTACCAAAACCTACGTCTCCACAAATAAGTCTATTCATCGGTTTTATTAAACTTAAATCTTTTCTAATTGAATCTACAGCAATTAGCTGATCTTTTGTCTCGTTATATGGAAAGTATGAATTAAATCTATCAAAATCTTCATTACTAACCTTAAGACTAAGTGATGATGAGCTTGCTCTTCTAGATTCTATATCTAATATTTCTGCTGCATGGTCATGAGCTTGTTTTAAAGCTTTTTCTTTCTTTTTAGTCCATTTATTTGATGAAATCGAATCAAGCTCTATATCTGTTAAGAGTCTAGATTTGTGATATTTTGAGAGCAAATTAATATTACGCAAAGGAACATACAAATACTCATTTCCAATATACCGTATTTTTACATATTCATTTGTAACACTACTTGTTTCAATAACTTCGAGTCCTTCGTAAACTCCTAGTCCGTATTTTTCATGTATTACTAAATCATTTTTACTAAAGGGATTTAGGTCAATAATATCTGTCTTTGAGGTTTCTGCCACATCATTTATAATTTCTTTTTCTATGTCGGCCTCTATATGCACTACTAAAATTTCATTACGAAAGGCGAGGGGTCTTATTCTTGGATGTCTAGCAAAATAAATACCATCACCTATATCATTTAATTGCCCATTTAGCTCTTTTAAAGGAATGCTACTATCTTCTTGTAACTTGTTAACATTAGAAGCAATATTTGAAAGCAGAATAACTTTATTAAAATTAGTTTGTGACTTTAGCAAGCTAGTGTTTAAATTTCTTAGATCAAAGTTATATTCACTATAATTATTTTCTATTTCAAATTTAGGTATGTATTCTAAAAAGTTATTTACCTCTGAATCACTAAAAAATAGGTCTTTTGGATTTATTAGAGGTCGAGATATATCTATATTTTCATCATTAAATCGCTGATTAATATAGTTGAAATATAATGATTCGGTTAGATCTATTTTTAAAAATTCATATTCTGAAAATATGTCCTTAAATGCATGCGTGTTTTCAAAAAAGAATGGTAAGTATATTTCCAGTCCTTCAGCCTCCTTACCATCAGATACTTTGTTAAAAATAGTGCAGTCTCTTTCATCTTTTTTATCAAAATATTTTCTCCATCGTGCTTTAAATAGTTCCACTGAAGGTTTATTTCTTGGTATTAATGATCCATTGCTTAAATTGAATGTTTTAATGGATGATAATGAAGACTGCGTTTTTTCATCAAAGAATCTTATTGATTCAATTGTTGTATCAAAAAATTCAATTCTAATTGGTGATTTATATATCGGCGTATAAATATCAACAATGCCGCCTCTATGAGCATATTCATTTGTATACTCAACCTTATCTTTTCTTTTAAAATTATTTGAATCAAGTATCTTTAAAAAATCATTTATATTTACTTGGTCATTTACTGAAAAAGTTGAAAGTGATTGAAAGTGAGATATTGGAGGTAATTTCTCATATAAATTTTTAGTTGTTGTTATTACAATTGATTTCTCTTTCAATGTATTAAGAATAGTGAATCTATCCTTCACAATATTCTGAGGTGTTGAAAAATGATCATATGGAAGAACTTCACTTTCTGGAAATATAAAAACCTCATTAGGTTTTAAGTACAGTCTTAGCTCATTGAATAATGTTTTTGATGTTTTTACATCATCTACGACAACGCATAATGATTTATGGTCTTGTTGATATTTTTTGCACAATGCATGTGCAAAGCTATGATCCTTGGCTTTATTAAAATTTATCATTGATTGTGTATAATGTTTTTCTATTTTATCAATCAATTAATACAAAAGGGCGTTATGGACATAAATTTTACACAAGAAGATCTACAATTTAGGGATGAAATTAGAGATTGGTTAGCAAACGGTGGCTATCCAACTCACGTTAAGCATAAAACTGACAATGGCATAGCTCTAACTAAGCAAGATATGACTGACTTTCATAAAGCAGTATCTGCAAAAGGCTGGATGGGTTATAACTGGCCTAAAGAGCATGGTGGCACTGGTTGGTCAGCTACTCAATTGTATATTTTCAATAAAGAGTTTGGCTTAGGTGGATGTCCTCCTTTGCTTGCTTTTGGTGTAAGCATGGTAGCACCTGTTATTTATACTTTTGGTAATGATGAGCAAAAAAAGCGATTCTTGCCTGATATTCTAGAATTTAATACTTGGTGGTGCCAAGGCTACTCAGAACCTGGCTCTGGTTCTGATTTAGCATCTCTAAAAACGAAGGCGGTAAGAGAGGGAGACCATTACATAATAAATGGGTCTAAAACTTGGACTACACTTGCCCAAAACGCTGATTGGATATTTGTATTAGTAAGAACAGAAACAACGAAAATAAAACAAGAAGGTATTTCGTTCATTTTGGTAGACATGAAAACTCCTGGTATAGAAGTAAAGCCGATAATTACTATAGATGGTGATCATGAGGTTAACTCTGTATTTTTTACTGACGTAAAAGTGCCTGCTGAAAATCTTGTTGGTGAAGAAGGTAAAGGCTGGACTTATGCCAAATTTCTTCTTGCCCATGAAAGGTTTGGAATTGCTGCAATTGGAACATCTATGAGACAGCTTAAAAGATTGAAGAATATTGTGTCTGAGCTAGACAACCCAGAAATGGAAAAGAAAGTAGCTGAATTAGAAATATCTGTTTCTGCTCTTGAAATGACAGAATTAAGGCTATTATCCGCTCTTGAGAATGGCGGGCATCCTGGAGCAGAATCTTCTATTTTAAAAATTAAAGGAACTGAAATACAGCAGACACTTACCGAATTATTTGTAGAGGCAGCTGGTGAGTATGCCTTAATGTATCCAGGACCACATGGCTTTGAGTCAAACTCTAAACCAGAGGGGCCTGATTTTGTAGCACAGAGTATCTCAGCATTTTTAAATATGAGAAAAGTTTCCATTTATGGTGGTAGTAATGAGATTCAAAAAAATATTATTTCAAAATTTGTATTAGGAGTTTAAGAAATGAACTTAAATTATAGTGAAGAACAAGTAATGCTTAAGGAACAAATTCAAAAATTTTGTGAGACAGAATATGACTTTTACAAAAGAGAAGATGTTGTAAAATCTGATAATGATTTTGATTCTAAGGTCTGGTCATTATTTGCTGAGCAAGGCTGGCTATCAATGCCATTTTCAGAAGAGTCTGGTGGGTTTGGGTTTGGCCCAATTGAGCTATCTATCTTATTTGAAGAATTTGGAAAGGCTCTTGTAATAGAACCTTATTTATCATCTGTAGTTCTTTCAGGAAACATTTTAGATAATAGTTCTTTTGCAGATAAAAATAATATTATTGAATCGATTTGTAGTGGTTCAATGCACGTATCATTGGCATATGCTGAGTCTACTAATAAGTATGATTACACGAATCCACTGACATCACTTTCAGCAGATAGCAAGCTCAATGGAACGAAAGCATTAGTTCTTAATGGGGCAAATGCATCTAAATTTATTGTTTCTTGTAACTCTGGTGACGATCTTGCTCTAGTTATTGTTGACTCTAATGCTGATGGCGTTTCAGTTACATCATTCCCAACAGTAGATGGTCAAACATGTTCTGAAGTTTCTTTTGAAAATGTTTTAGTTTCAGATACAAATATCATTGCTAGCGGTTCAGAAGCTAACGATCTTTTATTAAGAGCAATTAATCTTGCCACTCTTTGTGTTAGTGCAGAGGCAGTAGGTTGCATGACTTCATGCTACCTAAAAACTGTAGAATACACTAAAAGTAGAGAACAGTTTGATCAACCCATATCTAACTTTCAAGTACTTCAACATAGAATGGTTGATATGTTTATTGAAAGTGAGTTATGTAAATCATTACTAATCAAAGCAATGCTTGAGGTTGATACGAACTCCGAGGATATGTTTAAGCATGTATCTGCATTAAAAGCCCAAATCGGTAAATCAGGTAAGTTTTCAGCACAACAAGCTGTTCAACTTCATGGCGGAATGGGTGTTAGTGACGAGCTGATGATTGGTCACTATTTGAAAAAAATGCTTACTATTGATGCCTTATTCGGAAATAGTGATTTTCATGTTAAAAGTTTTAGCGTATAAATATTTTTAATATATGTAAATTATTTACAAATAATTAGTGCATTTTTAATGCGTTGTTATAGAATTTAATTTTATTAATCTATTTTCATAAAATGTCTAATCAAAAAGATCCTAATTTTATTTCAAGCGCTCGGCAAGACAGAATCCTTCCTGAAGATACTTTTGGTGATTGGAAGTGGAGAGAAGCCCTAGCAGAGCTCATGGTGCCCGTTATTGGAACCTTATATAGGAATGGTATCAATACTCTAGTTTATGGAAAATCTTTAGTTAATCAGTCTCCAATTGAGCTTATGAGAGCTCACAGGTTTGCCAGACAGTCAGATAATAATGAGCTTAGTGAGTTTGAAACTTACCCCATTCTTTTGCATCTTGCCTCTCTACAACTTAATGATTGTGAGATTGATATAGGTGAGTTGGCTGTTAGATGTCCTTTTTTTGATAGATTAAAAGAAGATCAAACTGGTCTTGAGACCTATATAAATGAACAACTTAAAGATGTCATTGGCTTTGACTCCAAAAGACCATCTGAACCTACGAATATAGTTTTGTATGGTTTCGGAAGAGTTGGCCGGTTAATAGCCAGGATGCTTGTTCAATCAACAGGACCTGGCAATTACTTTAGGTTAAGTGCAATTGTAATTAGAAAAGCTTCAGACGATGACATTTACAAAAGAGCAAGCTTGTTACAAAGAGATTCAGTTCATGGATCCTTTAATGGGACTGTTCGTGTTGATGAGGGTTCTAGCTCATTAGTTATAAATGGCAATCCAGTAAAAATAATATATGCAGGTAGTCCAGATGATGTTGTTTATGCTGACCATGACATCCTAAAGCCGATCGTTATAGACAATACAGGTGTATGGAGAGATGAGGCTGGTTTGTCCAAGCACATTAAATCTGGTGCTCAAAAGGTAATTTTAACTGCGCCAGCAAAAGGAAATATTAAGAACATTGTCAATGGTGTGAATAACAATATATTAGAAATAAATGATGAAATAATATCTGCTGCATCTTGCACTACAAATGCAATAGTGCCTGTCTTAGATATTTTAAATAAAGAGTACGGTATTTCAGGTGGCCACATAGAAACAGTTCATTCTTATACAAATGATCAAAATCTTATTGATAACTTTCACAAAGGGGATAGAAGAGGGAGAAGCGCTGCATTGAATATGGTTATCACTTCTACCGGAGCTGTAAAGGCAGTCTCTAAAGCACTCCCTGAGCTTGATGGTAAATTAACTGGGAACGCAATCAGGGTACCTACACCGAATGTAAGCCTTGCGATATTATCACTCACCCTTAATAATGACACTTCAAAAGAATCACTTAATAATTACCTTAGATCAATGGCTTTTCATTCATCCTATAGAGAAATACTTGGATTTGTAAATTCATCTGAAGTTGTTTCAACTGACTTCTATTCCTCACCATTTGCTAGCATTATTGACTCTCAAGCAACGATAGTAAGTGGTAAAAGAATTACCTTATATTGCTGGTATGATAATGAATATGGCTATTCTAAACAGGTTGCCTCATTAACTAAAAAAATTGCTGGTGTTAATCTTATAAGATTACCTTCACCAATTGATTAAAATACCTAGAATCTACAAGTTATTACGACTATAATCACCTCGATTTCGAAACTATAATTAACTATTAAGTACATTTAAGTGATTTTAATTAAAAAAGGACTAAATCTCCCAATATCTGGCCAACCCTTGCCAGTTGTTTCTGACACACCAACGATAAACAAAGTAGCTATTTTGTCTAATGATTTTATTGGTATGAAACCCACTATGCTTGTTAAAGAGGGTGATAAAGTAAAGCTGGGTCAAAAGGTTATTGAAGATAAGAAAAACCCAGGCGTTTTTTTTACATCTCCATGCGGGGGAGAAGTATCATCTATAAATAGAGGTGATAAAAGAAAGTTTTTATCAATAGAGTTTGATGTTGCCAAAGAGGAAGAGTCATTAGTATTTAATCTCAATCAAGATCCTATAGATTTGCTTATTGAATCAGGGTTATTCAACTCATTTAGAACCAGGCCATTCAACAGAACTCCAAGGGTTAATGATATACCTGACAGGATTTTCATAAACGCATGTGATACCAATCCACTTGCTGCTAGCCCAAAAGATATAATCAAGCTTAATGAAACAGATTTTAATTCTGGCGTATCATTTATATCAAGTATATTTGATTTCGATCTAGATCTTGCTTTTGAAGATGATGATAGGGACTATACCTTTACAAATGTTAATTCAACGCAGTTTAAAGGGCCTCATCCTGCTGGTCTAGCTAGCACTCATATTAATGCTATATATCCTGTAAGCCTTGAAAGGAAAGTCTGGACTATAAATTACCAAGAGGTTATATCTATTGGTTACTTGATAAATAATGGCAAGTTAAGAACACATAAAAATATCTCCGTGGCAGGGGAGTCTGTTTTTAATCCATCAATTGTTTCTGCAAGAATAGGGTCGAATCTTGATCAGCTGTGCGCTGGTAAAGTAAATGAAGATGCAAGAGTGATTTCGGGTTCTGTTCTCTTTGGCCATGATGCTAAAGATGTAATGTCTTATTTAGGCTTTTATGATAATCAGGTAACAGCACTACCTAATCATACTGATGATATATTTTTAAATTGGGTTATGCCTGGCATAAACCTTCATTCTAAACTCAATGTCTTCTTATCTGCTTTTAAAAAACCATCTAAATTTAATTTCAATACAGGGGTTAATGGTGGAAATAGGGCAATTGTTCCTGTTGGATCTTACGAAGAAATAATCCCGCATGATATTCTAGTGACTCAATTGCTAAAGGCTCTTGTTGTTGGTGATATAGAAGTTGCAGCTGAACTTGGTATGTTTGAATTAACAGCTGAAGATTTAGCATTAGCCACATATGTATGCCCAAGCAAATACGATTACTGCTCAATTCTTATGGATAACTTAAACAAGGTATACGAAGAGCTATGAAGTTTCTAAGAAATAGTATTGATAATATCAAACCAAACTTTATTGGAGAGGGTAAGTATGCGAAATGGTTCCCTTTATTTGATGCTTTTGAAAATTTTGTTTTTAATTCAAAAAAATTAACAAAAAACCCAGTTCACGTCAGAGATTCAGTTGATATACAAAAAATAATGGTTACTGTTTGGTTGGCAGCCTTTCCAGCCATGTTCTTTGGAATGTATAACCTTGGTGATTACTCTTTAAATTATTTAAATTTAATTGGCGAACAAAATACTGGCGATTGGCATCATGTATTTGTAAACATTGTAGGGTACGATCATACGAGCTTTATTGCAAAACTATGGTTTGGTGCATGCTACTTTCTCCCCATCTATATAACAGTATTTGTTGTGGGTATTGGTTGGGAAGCCTTATTTGCAATTGTAAGGAAACATGAAATCAATGAGGGTGCTTTTGTATCAACCATTCTTTTCTCCTTAAGTTGTCCTCCCGATTTACCATTATGGCAAGCAGCGATGGGTATAACTTTTGGTCTCGTTATTGGTAAGGAGATATTTGGTGGCACAGGTAAAAATTTTTTAAACCCAGCTTTAACAGGCAGAGCTTTCTTGTATTTTGCATATCCTGCACAAATATCCGGAGATAAAGTATGGATAGCTGGTCTAGCTGATAAAAATATTATTCCAGAAGGGTATAGTGGGGCTACTGCTTTAGGAGTGGCATCGACTGATGGAATGGAGGGTATATATAATAACTTTTCTTGGATGGATTCATTCTTAGGGTTTATACCTGGTTCGGTTGGTGAAACATCTGTAGTGGCTATTGGCATTGGTCTAATAATTTTACTTCTAACAAAAGTAGCGTCATACAGAATTATTTTAGGAACCTTGGTCGGCATGATTTTAATGTCAACAACTTTAAATATTATTGGCTCTGAAACAAATGCGATGTTTTATGTACCATGGTATTGGCATTTAGTCATAGGCAGCTTTGCATTTGGTCTTGTTTTTATGGCTACAGAACCTGTTTCGGGCTCGGGCACAAATACTGGAAGATGGATATATGGCCTCGTAATTGGAATTACTGTTGTGTTAATTAGAGTTATAAACCCAGCTTTTCCGGAAGGAATGATGTTAGCCATACTTTTTGCTAACCTTTTAGCTCCTGTTATAGACCATATAGTGGTGATGAGTAATATCAAGAAAAGGAGAGTGCGACTATCATGAATGATTCAATAACAAGAACTTTAGCAGTTGCCTTTACTATTTGTCTTGTTTGTTCTTTAGTGGTTTCTTATACAGCAGTTGGTTTAAGAGATTTGCAAAATGAAAACAAATTAAATGATGAAAGGAAAAAGATACTTCAATCAGCAAATATGTATGATTCAGGTTCAAGCATAGCTTCACAATTTGAGAAGCTTGAGATGAGATATGTTGATTTTTCATCAGGTAAGATCATTGATTCTTATAAAGATTTCAATATTGAGACCTATAATCAAATAGCAACAACTCGAAACCCTTTACTATCCTCAAAAGTTCCAACGTCAGAAGATATTGCCATAATAAAAAATAGAGAGAATGTTGGTAAGTTTTATATAGCAAGGAATGAGAATGGTGAACTAGACAAAATCATTTTACCAATAAGAGGATATGGTCTGTGGGGAACACTTTTTGGATACATATCAATAGAAAATGACTTTAATACAGTAGCTGGACTAGAGTTTTATTCTCACAAGGAGACTCCTGGTTTAGGTGCTGAGGTTGATAATCCAAAATGGAAGTCTTTATGGCCAGGAAAAAAAATATACAAGGAAAATGAAGTAAAGCTTACTGTTATGAAAGGTCAAGTTCCATCTGATGCCGCTGATATAAACTACAAGGTAGATGGACTATCCGGGGCTACTCTAACAAGCAGAGGCGTTTCAAATATGATCACTTATTGGTTCGGTGATTCTGGGTATTCAAAACTATTATCTGAGTTAAATTATGAGTCTTAAGCAATATAAAGAAGTCATTTTTAAACCTCTTATTGATGAAAACCCAATAACACTTCAAATATTAGGTATTTGCTCAGCTTTGGCTGTTACAAACAATCTTTCAGTTACATTGGTTATGTGTGTTGCTTTAACAAGTGTAGTGGCTTTTTCAAATTTATTTATATCAATAATAAGAAACTATATTCCTAGTAGTATTAGAATAATTGTTCAAATGACAATAATAGCGTCACTTGTAATTGTTGTTGATGAGCTTCTAAAGGCATACGATTATGAGACTAGCAAAAAATTATCGGTTTTTGTTGGGTTAATAATTACAAACTGCATAGTTATGGGAAGAGCTGAAGCCTTTGCGATGAAAGAAAAGCCTTTATTGAGTTTTTTTGATGGTCTTGGGAATGGTCTTGGATACAGTTTGATATTAATAGGCGTTGCTATAATTAGGGAGTTATTTGGTTCTGGAAGCCTTATGGGATATGAAATTTTTACATTAGTATCAAATGGTGGCTGGTATTTACCTAATAACCTGTTACTTTTACCACCAAGTTCATTCATCATAATTGGTTTATTTATATGGGCTATCAGAACAATTAGGCCAACACAAATAGAAGAGGATGATTTTAAGGTCTCTAAACACTCGACAGCACCAGACTTAACAAAGAGAGAGTTAAATGTTTGAACATTACTTAAATATATTTATAACCACAGTATTTATTGAGAATATTGCTTTAAGTGTTTTTCTTGGAATGTGCACATTTATAGCAATTTCAAAGAAAATTGACGCAGCCTTTGGTCTAGGTATAGCGGTAATAGTAGTCTGTGTTATAACTGTACCCCTCAACAATTTAATTTATAACTACATATTAAGAGAGGATGCATTGGTTTGGCTTGGTGTCGAAGGTACCAATTTAGAGTTTGTAGAACTGATAAGTTACATAGGAGTTATTGCAGCATCTGTTCAAATACTTGAAATGTTTCTTGATAAGTATGTTCCTGCTCTTTACACAGCGTTAGGACAATTTCTACCGTTAATTACAGTGAATTGTGCCATTCTTGGCGCTTCATTGTTTATGATTGAAAAAGACCTGCTTTTTGGTGAAAGTGTTGTTTATGGTTTTGGGGCAGGTTTTGGATGGGCGCTTGCCATAGTTATTTTAGCCGGTATTAGGGAGAAGCTTAAGTATTCTGATATCCCAGAAGGATTAAAAGGCCTTGGCGCAACTTTTATTATTGTTGGTTTAATGAGCTTTGGATTCATGTCATTCGGAGGCATATCTTTATAATTATGAATATTGATTTAATTTTTGGTGTAATTTCTTTTTCAGGTATCGTCTTGGTATTGGTAATGATTATCATGGCTGCAAGGTCTAAACTAGTTTCGACAGGCGATGTAACTATTGAAATTAATGGTGATTCTTCAAACCCTCTAGTAGTTCCAGCAGGATCAAAATTGCTTCAAACATTGGCTGATAATAAGATATTTCTTTCATCTGCATGTGGTGGTGGTGGAACATGTAGTCAGTGCAAGTGCCAAGTTGTTGAAGGTGGAGGATCCATTCTTGCTGCTGAAGAATCACATTTTAATACAAGAGAAAAAAATGAAGGTTGGAGACTTTCCTGTCAAGTAGCAGTTAAAAATGATTTAAAAATTAATGTCCCCGAAGAAATTTTTGGTGTAAAAGAATGGGAGTGCGAAGTTATTTCTAATGATAATGTTGCAACGTTTATTAAGGAGCTTGTTCTTAAATTACCAGAAGGTGAAAATGTAGACTTCAGAGCGGGTGGTTACGTGCAACTTGAGGCTCCAGAATATGAAATAGACTACAAAGATTTTGACATTCAAGATGAATACCATTCAGACTGGGATAAATTTAAAATCTGGGAAAATAAAGCCATTAATTCTGAGCCTGTTATTAGAGCTTATTCTATGGCTAACTACCCAGAGGAAAAAGGTGTTATTAAATTTAATATAAGAATTGCTTCACCGCCCCCTGGTATGGATGTTCCTCCTGGGGTCATGTCTTCTTGGACTTTTAATCTCAAACCAGGCGACAAGGTAAAAGTTTTTGGTCCTTTTGGTGAGTTTTTTGCAAAAGAAACTTCTAATGAGATGGTTTTTGTTGGTGGTGGTGCTGGTATGGCTCCAATGAGATCACATATTTTTGATCAATTGCTCAGACTAAATTCTAATAGAAAAATTACTTTCTGGTATGGAGCAAGAAGTCTCAAAGAAATGTTTTATGTTGATGAGTTTAATGCATTAGCTGAAAAATATGATAATTTTGAGTGGCATGTAGCATTGTCTGATCCTCAGCCTGAAGATGACTGGGAAGGTGATACTGGATTTATACACAATGTCTTATATAAAAATTATTTAAGCTCACATGAGGCACCAGAAGACTGTGAATATTACATGTGCGGCCCCCCAATGATGAATAAAGCAGTAATAGACCTTCTCATAAATCTTGGTGTCGAACCTGAGAATATTGCATTAGATGATTTTGGTGGCTAATTAAACATTGCTTAAAAGATCATATATATCTAAATTAATTGCACTTTTTGTCGGTTTATCTTGCCTGGTAATAGCCTATAACCATAACTCTTCAAACAAGTTTATATATAAAGGGACTGCTTACGGTACAACCTGGAGCGTTACGACAACAAAATATCTTAATGACTCACACAAATTAACCATAAAAGATATTATCAGGAAAATAGATTATGTTGCGTCTAATTATAAAGAAGATTCTGAAATAGCTAAGATAAATTCATTACCTGATTCATTAAATATTGGTGTCTCAAAAGATTTGTATCAAATATTAGATATTGCAAATGAAATAAGCAATCTAACAAATAATGCATATGACATAAAATTAGGTAAATACTCTAGCTCACTTGGTTTTTCACCAACATTTAATAAAGATTTATCCACTGACGGCAAAGCATTTTTTTCGCTCAATAAAACAAACCAAACATTATACAAAAAAGGAAATTTTTGGTTTGATTTGTCATCTATAGCTAAAGGTTATGCTATTGATAAAATTGTTAGGTATTTAGAAATAAATAATTTTAGAAACTTTATAGTTGAAATAGGTGGAGAGTTGACTGTTAAAGGTTTTAATAATGAAAGTAGCTGGCTCTTAGCCATACAAGACCCCAGATTGTTAATTCAAGAATCGGGAAAACTAATTGCTAACACTGGTGGTGAAAAAATCTCAATAGCAACATCAGGTGAATATAGAAATTACATATATGACAAGACTGGTAACAAAATTACACATACTTTAAATCCTATTACAAAAAAATCTATTGTGAATGATTCTTTGTCTGTAACAGTGATATCTAAAAAAACAGCTGCACATGCTGATGCTTTAGCAACGGCATTTAATGTTATGTCTATTGATAGCGCCATTGAGTTAGCAAATAGTTTTGAAATAGCAGCTATGTTTATAATACAAGATGCTGATAAATTAGAATTTATATACACGGATGCATGGTATTATTCTGCAAATGAGTAACTTTTTAATAACTTTTATAGTAATAGGAACATCTTTTTTAGGCTTGGCAATTGGGCTTATACTTAGAAATCAACCAATTAAAGGCTCTTGCGGGGGCATGGCGAACCTTGAATCAGGTTCACCATGTCAGATCTGTGGGAGAACAGATCCGAGTAACTGTGATGAGGCTTAAAACTGGTTCATAGTATTATCTTCACCCGATGCCTTTAAGGCAGCATCGCCTGCAAAATATTCTTTATGATCATCACCCATGTCAGATCCAGCCATGTTTTGGTGTTTCACACATGCTATGCCTTCACGTATCTCTTTTCTTTGAACGCCTTTAACATAACCAAGCATACCCTCATCTCCAAAGTATCGTTTAGCAAGGTTATCAGTGGAAAGGGCGGCGGTATGATAGGTTGGTAGTGTAATTAAATGATGGAATATGCCTGCTTCTCTAGCTGCGTCGCTTTGGAAAGTTTTGATTTTATCATCAGCCAAATTTGAAAGATCAGAATTATCATATTTTTCATTCATGAGGTCATCTCGATCGTATTTACTAACATCATCACCTTGTTTTTCCATCAAATCAAAAACTTGTTGTCTGAAATTTAAAGTCCAATTAAAAGATGGGCTATTATTATAAACGAGCTTAGCATTTGGAATAATTTTCTTTATTTCGCTCATCATCGCGCCAATCTGACCAATGTGTGGTTTTTCGGTCTCAATCCATATTAAATCAGCTCCATTTTGCAAACTTGTTATACTATCAAGAATACAACGAGCCTCTCCTGTACCTTCTTTGAACTTGTATAGGTTGCTTGGAAGTCTTTTGGGTCTAACCAGCTTCCCATCTTGATTAATCAAGACATCACCATGATTCATCTCAGAAGCAGAAACTTCTTCTACATCTAAAAATGAATTGTATTGATCTCCTAAATCACCTTTTTCCTTGGTTACAGCAATTTGCTTAGTGAGACCAGCTCCTAGGGAGTCTGTTCTTGCAACTATAACTCCGTCATCTACACCCAACTCAAGAAATGCATACCTTACTGCATTTATTTTAGCTAGAAAGTCAGCATG
>JAQWXQ010000144.1 GCA_029254395.1 SAR86 cluster bacterium
CGTTATAGTCACAAGATAGTTTTTCTTCGCCCTGCTCTTGCTCTGGGTTGTTGGCTGATATGTTTATAGAGCCAGATTCTACAACAAGCCTAATGCCTCGATATTTTTCACTAGATAAAACACTTACTCTGCTTAAGCTTTCTGAAAGACTTTTTTTATCAACTGTTAGTGTGCTGCTTTCACCAGAGGGGATAACTTGCTCATAATCTGGGAATTTACCCTCAATCAATTTACTTGCAAAGGTAGTGCCTGAAGCGCTTATGTTGACCGAGCTAGGCCCCAAATTAAGTGTTATGTTTTCACTTTCATCATTCAATAGTTTGGCTATTTCATTGATTGATTTTCTTGGTATTATTCCTGTTACTGAGCTTTCTATGCTTTCGTTAATGCTCTGGGTTGATAGTGCAAGCCTGTGTGCGTCTGTTGCTACAGATGTAATAGAAGTGTTATCTATGGTTAGAAATAACCCGTTCAGATAATGTCTCCAATCCTGATTTCCCATTGCAAATGAGGTTTTGTTGATTATTGATTTCAAGTTTTGAGGCTTAATGCTTACTGGTGCTCCCATTTCTTCTTGATCAAAAACGGGGAAGTCTTCACTTGGCAAAGTTGCTAAATTATATTTTCCAGAAGAGGTTTCTATTTTGAGGTTGTCACCATCAAGATAAAAATGTATTTCTGAAAGATCTGAGAACAGCCTACATAATTCACTCAATTTTTTTGCCGGTGCTGTTACCCTGCCCCCGCTTTTAAAATTAGAAATGGTGGATACTGTTGATATCTCAGACTCAAGGTCGGTAGCTGTTAATTTTAATTGTGCTTCATCAACATCAAAAAGGACATTGGCTAAAATTGGAAGGGTTTGCCTTTTCTCCACAACTCCAAGGGTTGTGTTTAAGGCCTTTACGACCTCTTCTTTGGTTATATAAAAATCCATGATGTTTAATTGGTTAGTGCTCTGGTTAAGTTTCTATAGTCCTCTTCTTGTGAGGGGTTTTCTTTTCTGAGTTCTGCTATTTTTTTACAAGCATGTAAAACGGTTGTGTGATCTCTTCCATTAAAGGCTTCGCCTATTTCTGGAAGGCTGTGGTTGGTAAGCTCTTTGGTTAATGCCATGGCCAACTGTCTTGGCCTTGTGATTGATCGGCTTCTTCTCTTTGAGAGAAGATCGGAAAGTTTAATGTTGTAATACTCAGAGACTGTTTTTTGTATGTTTTCTATGCTTACCATTTTTGCAGAAATTACAAAAAGGTCTTTAAGGGCATCTTTAACAAGAGAAAGGTCAATGGGTTGATTTGTGAAACGAGAGTTAGCTGCCACTCTTTTGAGAGCGCCTTCAAGCTCCCTGATGTTAGACCTAATTCTTTGTGCTATGTATATTGCGCAATCATTTGGAAGCTCTACTCCCATAGACGAGGCTTTGCTAAGTAATACAGCGGCTCTGGTTTCCAGTTCAGGTGGGTCAATAACAACAGGAAGTCCCCAGCCAAGCCTAGATTTAAGCCTTTCCTCAAGCCCATCAATCTCTTTAGGATATTTATCACATGTTAAAATCATTTGATTGTTCCTGTCTAAAAGAGCGTTAAACGTGTGAAAAAACTCTTCTTGGGATTGCTCTTTTCCTGCAAAAAACTGTATATCATCAATTAAAAGGGCATCAGCGTTTCTGTAGAACGATTTAAACTCATTCATAGCGCCAAGTTGAAGGGCTTTAACCATATCTGAGACAAATTTTTCTGAATGCACATAAACAATTCTTTTATCTGGACTGTTTTGGAGAATCTCATTACCTACAGCATGCATAAGGTGGGTTTTACCCAAACCAACCCCTCCGTATATAAATAGTGGGTTATAGTCACCCTTTGGGTTTGAGGCTACCTGTTTAGCGGCGGCAAGCGCCAAATGGTTGGACTTTCCCTCCACAAATGACTCAAAGACATACGATTGAACAAGTTTTGAGTTTTCGTTTTGGTTGTTTTTTTGATACTTATCAACAAATGTTTCTTTTGTAAGTGCTTTAAAAACAAGACTTATGTCTTTTTTTGATTGTTGTTTTACAAGGCTAGTAATTTCTGTTGATAGGTTTTTTTCTACATAATTTAATATAAAATCATTCGGAGCCACTAACTCCAAGGTATTATTAACAAGGCTGCCTTTAAGTGGCCTTATCCAAGTGTTAAAATCTTCTTGTGTTAGCCTGTTTTCAAGCTTCTCTGTGCACTTATTCCAAAATTCCAAATCAATCTCCCCGTTTATGATCATCTAGTCTATAAAAAAACTAACAAGATATCTACAGGATAAACCCATGAATTTGCTGTGGATAACTTGTTACTAAGTATGTTGATTATGTTTTTTAAAGTTTTTATGTAAAGTTTGATTTATTGGGCTATAATGCACTCCAATTTTTTAGAGCAATAATATGAAAAGAACATTTCAACCAAGTACATTAAAAAGAAAACGTACACACGGGTTCAGAGCAAGAATGGCTACAAAGGCTGGTAGAGCTGTGCTTTCAAACAGAAGAAAGAAAGGTAGAAAAGTTTTAACTGCCTAGGTTTTGTCATACAAAAAAAGGCTTCCGCGGCACTTTTACACCTCAAAAAATTTCAGAGCCTTTTACCTTAAAGAGGCTGTTCACCCTATCAAAATAGCTGTTCCTAAAAGAATATTTAGAACTGCTGTTTTGCGAAATAAAGTTAAAAGAAGAATTAAAGAGTCCTTAAGGGTTAATGGTCTTGCCCCCTGTTCAGGTGGTTTTTTATTTTTAATATATGAATCATTTTTAGATCTGGACTACCAAGAGACTTCAATTGAGCTCATTAAGGCTGTAAAATCTCACAACCAACAACAGGTAACAAACAATGAACATTAGACAACTTTATATAGGATTTATTTTTGTATTTGCGCTTGCTTTGTTTTATCAATACTCATCTGAGCAGCGTGCCGTTTCTGCTGAAAGAGAGGTTGTTTTAATGAAGGCTGAGGCTGCTAAGCAGCTTGATGTAAGTGGTAATGATTTTATTTATTTGGAAAATGACTTGTTAAGGCTTGTGATTAAGACAAGCGATGGGTCGATTGTTGAGGCCAGGTCCAAGGAACATCTTGTTCAAAAGGTAGAGGGCTCTCTTGGTGTAAGAATATTTGGAAGTGATGCTTTGAATGGTTTTAAATATTATTTTAAATCGGGCTTTACCGGGTCTCAAAAAAATTACAATTTTGAAAAATATATAAGCAATGGTGTTTTGTTGATTTCTGATGATGGGCTTGCCACAAAGGAAATTGTTTTTTCTGATCTTCCTTACGAGGTGTTAATAACAGACTCTTCGCCTGAAGGCGCTAATGGGAAGCCGTTCGCCTCCCTTTATCGGTCTGATTCAAGGTCGCTGGATATGAATTTTGATTTTTCCAGTGGTGGCATGATAAATAGAAGTTCATACGAGGCTTATGTCATTAGCACATCACAAGACCCTTATGAGGCTGAGCGCCTGAGAAAGGTTGAGGCCCCTTTGTCTGTAACCTCTAGTGGTGGTTGGGTTGGGTTTACTCAAAAATATTTCTTAGCGGTTTTGTTGGGATCAAACGATTTTATATATAACTATCATGTCGATGGAAACAATAAGGGTGGTTTGTATAAAATGGGTTATGTTGTTCAGCCAGATGATTTTTCTTCTTCTGCTGTAACAGGTCATACGCACAAATTGTTTGTGGGTCCAAAAGTTAGAAAAGATTTGGTTTTAAGGGCTAATAATCTAGAACAAACCATTGAAATGGGTTGGTTTTGGTTTATCTCACAACCAATGATTTGGTTGTTGGATAAAATTCATGGTGTTGTTGGAAGCTGGGGTTGGTCTGTGGTCATTATTACCCTGATGTTGAAGCTCGTGCTTTGGCCGGTCACTGGAGCTGGTTTTAAGTCCATGGCTGGACTTCGAAGGGTTCAACCTGAAATGAAAGAGATTCAAGACAGATATGCTAATGATAGGCAGAAGCTTGGTGTAGAAATGATGTCCTTATATAAGAAACACGGTGTTAATCCAATGGGTGGGTGTTTGCCGATTTTTGCACAAATGCCTTTTTTCATAGCGTTCTTTTTTGGTTTGAGGGAGATGGTTGAGCTCAGACACGCTTCTTTTTTCTGGCTTTCAGACCTCTCGGCACCAGACCCTCTTTTCATTCTTCCTGTGATGTTTGGTTTGATAATGGTTTTTACTCAGAAACTAAACCCGCAACCGCCCAATATGGACCCTACACAGGCACAGGTAATGAAAGCAATGCCTGTTATGATTTCAATATTTTTTGTAATTTTTCCCTCGTCTTTAGCTTTGTATTCTGTTTTTAATAGCGGCATGTCCCTTATTCAGCAAAAATATTTGTATGCAAAGTTTGGTGGGAATGGTTAAGTTATAATTTTTTATGTCTGTTGTTTATGCCCTGGCAACCCCTCCGGCAAAATCTGCCATATGTGTGTTTAGGGTTTCCGGAGAGGGTTGTTTAGATCAAATCCCAAGGCTTTTTAATTCTGCGCCCAAGGAACATGGTTTCTTTTGCGTTAGAGACATTTTGTTGAAAAATGATGTGGTTGATAATGTTGGTTTGATATCTTTCAAAGGACCAAAAAGCTACACTGGTGAGGATTCTTTCGAGATATATGGTCATGGGGGTTTGGGGGTGATGTCCTTAATTATAGACGCCCTTCAGTCTGTTGGTTTTGAGGAGGCTGGGCCAGGAGAGTTTACGAAGCGCGCCTATCTTAATAACAAAATAACGTTGAATCAGTCTGAGTCTGTGCTTGATGTAATTGAGAGTTCGTCAAAATCAGAGGTGCTTCTTGCTTCTCAATCATTGTCGGGCGCCTTTACTAAAAAAATTCATGAAATATCAAAAAAAATTGATGGTGTAAGAATGAGGGTAGAAGGAGAAATTGATTTTTCAGACGAGGGAGAGGCTTTTCTCGATCAGGGTCTCATAAAAGACTTGGGTGTTTTGGTTTCTGATTTTAAAAGTTTTGTGGACGGGTGTTTTAATAAAAAAGGGCTTGGTTCTAAAAGGTCAGTAGTTTTTATCGGTCCTCCAAACTCGGGTAAGTCATCTGTTTTCAATAGACTTTTGGGTTTTGAGCGAGCTTTGGTGTCTGAGGTTGCCGGAACAACGCGAGATCTAATCGAATCAGAGGTTTTTTATAACGATCTGTCTTTCTCTGTTACAGATAGCGCTGGTATAAGAGAAACAACTGACAAGATAGAGTCTAGGGGTATCGATTTTACTGTTGATAGTATTAAGGATTCTGATGTGGTGATTGGAGTTTTTGAGAATGATGATCTTTCTGTTTTAAGCGACTTAACAGGCTCTCTTAAAGATAAGGTTTTTATATCTGTTCTAAATAAAACAGATTTAGAAAAAAATGTTGCGAGTATTTTTGATTGTTATGTTTCAGCAAAAACAGGTCAGGGCTTTAACAATCTTAAAGAGACAATAGCTAAAAATCTCGGAGAAATGATTGGTGATGATTCTGTTTACATGGTGAGAGATAGACATATAAAATTATTTAATCTTTCTATTAAAAGTATTGAAAAGAGTATTGCTGTTTTGGTGTCTGGAAATGATATGGAGATAGCAGCGGAAGAATTAAAAATATCTAGAGAGTGTCTTGATGATTTGGTGGGTGTAAAATCTTCTGATGATGTTTTGGGTGATATTTTTAGTAACTTTTGTATTGGAAAATAGTGTGTTGCACACACCGCTCAAAACAATTAACGATAATAACTAGACTTGAGAGGTGTTTATTTGTTGTGAAAAACTTGTATACATTTTTAGGCTTTTTTTTATATCCACAGGTTGTTAGTGGATAAAAATAAGGCCCATTAACATGGATACAAACATACTTATACAATCTGGAATGACCTGTATTAAAAGCAATAAACAAACTTATTAACATAAAAATAAACCTCTTATAGAAATAACTAAAAGTATATAATCCAGATACTATTGTATTTAATAACTTATGAAGAAATTTGATGTAATTGTTGTTGGTGGCGGACATGCTGGTGTGGAGGCTGCACATGCTGTCTATCGCTCTGGACTTGCTTGTGCTCTTGTCACTTTTGATAAAGACAAAATAGGTCAAATGTCATGCAACCCAGCCATTGGGGGTTTAGGGAAGTCGCATATTGTCAGAGAGATCGATGCTCTAGGTGGAGTTATGCCATTAGCCACAGACGCATCAGGCATCCAATACAGAACATTAAACACAAGAAAAGGATATGCAGTACAAGCTCTCAGGGTGCAATGCGATAGAAGGCTCTACAAAGAAGCTGTTCAATCTGAATTAAACAAGACATCAATAACGATTTTTGAAGAAGAAGTTTTAGACATAATTTCTGAAAAAAATAGTACAAAAGGGGTTGTGACATCTGGTGGAGAAATTTATGCAAACAAAGTGGTTCTCACTACCGGAACTTTTCTTAACGGAATAATGTATACAGGCAATAAATCTGTTGAGGGTGGAAGAATAGGAGATAAGTCTTCCATACCACTTTCCAAAAAACTATACGATCTGAAACTTCCTATGGGAAGACTTAAAACAGGAACCCCTGCCAGAATAAAAATGTCAAGTTTAGACCTGGGTGTTATGGAGCCTCAACCTGGAGAAACACCCACACCCTGGATGACTCTAACAGAGAACAAACCTCAACATGTTGAGCAGCTGCCCTGCTATATAACAAGAACCAACCCAAAAACACATGAAATAATCAACAGCAATATCGAAAAATCAGCAATGTATTCAGGCAACATAACAGGAATAGGGCCAAGATACTGCCCCTCCATAGAGGACAAGATATATAAATTTGCCAACAAAGACAGCCATCAAATATTTATAGAACCAGAGGGAATCGGAGTTGACCTAGTTTATCCAAACGGGATATCTACAAGCTTGCCTCAAAACATTCAAGACAGATTTATCAGAACGATAAATGGCATGGAAAATTCAGTCATAACAGAATATGGATATGCGGTCGAATATGATTTTATCGACCCAAGGTCTTTACACCAAACACTAGAAACCAAGTTTATTGAAGGCCTTTACCTGGCCGGCCAAATAAACGGAACGACAGGTTATGAAGAGGCAGCAGCACAAGGCCTTCTCGCAGGCATAAACGCGTCAAACAAAATACAAAAAAAAGAAGAATTAGTTTTAGACAGGAGCGAGGCTTACATAGGCGTCCTTGTTGATGACCTTACAACCCACGGCATTACAGAACCATATAGAATGTTTACAAGCAGGGCCGAACACAGGCTTTTGCTATCCCAAGACAACGCAGAACAGAGACTTTTAAGACACGCCCATACAAACAAACTTATTTCACAAAAAAGAATGGATAGTTTTTTAAACAAAGAGGAAAAATATACAAAATTCTTGGAAA
>JAQWXQ010000004.1 GCA_029254395.1 SAR86 cluster bacterium
TATGAGTATTTTTTCGGTGAAGAAAATTTAAAACTTTTAGATGAAAATAAATTATTATCTTTAATTGCTGCAATTAGGGTCTTGCTGGTATCCGGAAAAAAATTTGATTCAACAGAGGCAATGTTAAATATTTTTTCAATGGAATCATTGCCAACAGAATGCGTTATTACCAATAAACCGTCCTTTTTTAATATTCTTGAAAGAGGATTGATTACATTACTGATTTTAGCTTTTGTAGATGATCTCGATCTATATGCCTGTGACGCCAGTATAAAATCATATATATTATTCTTTTTGGTCTTTGGTAAATGGCCAACAATAAGCTTTTCTTGATCTTCTCTAAAAATATTAATTATGCAAGGTTTTACATAAGCCGTTCTTCCATTTTTATCTATATCAAAACCCCAATTTTTATTAATAAATAACTCTAATTTATCTAGTTGTTTTTCAAAATCATGAGCATTTGAACCTTTTAATACTAAATTCTTTATTTTTACGCTTGAATTATTGTTAGCTGAAGCTAAAGCACCTATTTCAGAAAACTTCATATTAGTAAGTGTTAAAGCTAGCTTTGGGTGCTCAATAAATCTATCTGGCATTTTAATTAAAGAATTAAAAACATCTTCAAAGCTAATTTCTTTTCCAGTAATGCATAAAAGCGAATCTGGTTTTAATGCATGAAATTTCTTGATTATGTTTGAAGTTATAGTCCCATCTCCAATACCCGCATCAAGGAAATGATAAACGTCTCTATCAGGGAGGTTTGACAAGTATGGATATATTTTATCTGATATTACTTTCTTCTCATCTGTATTTTGAACAAACGAAAGATAGCTAAGTCTTGAATCATAAAATCTATTTTTAGACATAATTTTTATACTTTTATCTGCTTTAATTCTCAGAAAATTTGTTGCTATACTATTCTATAATGAAGAACAAATAATAGTTAATCTTGTATAGATAACAAGTACTAATTTCAATTAAAGCTAGGAAATATACATATGAATATTACTGATACATTTAATATTACTCCAAATCAAATTCTAAAAAATAGACTATGTAAATCTGCAATGACAGAGGGCGTGGCTGATAAAAATAGCTTCTGTAATATTAGGCATACAAATCTCTATAAAACATGGGCTGATGGAGGAGTAGGACTTTCAATCTCAGGAAATGTTCAAGTTGATAAAAGATATATGGAAGGACCGGGGAATGTTGCGATTGAAAAAAATACATACAAAGAGCACATAGATAGCTTAAGAAAGTGGGCAGATGCTGGAAAGATTAATAATAGCCAGCTCTGGATGCAAATAAGTCATGCTGGAAGACAAACACCACAATCACTCTCAGACAGGCCACTTGCGCCTTCTTCTGTTCAGTTAAAGATTCCAGGAAAAGCTTACGGTGTTCCTAAGGAAATGACCGAAGGTGACATACAAGATGTTATAGAGCGATTTGTTTTTGTAGCAAAGGTTGCCAAAGAAGTTGGCTTTACTGGCATTCAACTACATTCAGCACATGGCTATCTTTTATCTCAATTTCTTTCTCCAGACATCAATCAGCGAACCGATGGGTGGGGTGGGTCAATAGACGGAAGATCAAAGCTTCTTGTAACTATCATTAGAAAATGCAGGCTTGAACTTGGTGATGATTTTGCTATTTCAGTAAAGCTAAACTCAGCTGATTTTCAGAAAGGAGGTTTTAGCTCAGAAGATTCTATTTATGTTGCTAAGTTACTTGAGAAAGAAGGTATAAACCTTTTGGAAATATCTGGTGGGACTTATGAGCAGCCTAGGCTAATTGGCCTAGATAACGTGAGTATTAATCCTGAAAGAAGTGTGAAAAGAAAAGAAAGTACAATAGCTAGAGAAGCTTTCTTCTTGGACTATGCAGAAAAGATACGAGCTAATGTCAGTATGCCTTTAATGGTAACGGGTGGTTTTAGAACTTTAGAGGGCATGAATAATGCTCTACAAAGTGGTGTGTGTGATGTAATTGGAATAGCAAGGCCACTATGCGGAGATCCAAGTTGTGCTTCAGACCTCCTGGAGGGCAGTATTAAAAAACTCCCAGATTATGAAAAGACCTTGCAAATTGGAGCTGGTATCTTATCCACATCAAGTAGATTTCTTTTAATACAAGCGATCAATGCTTTTTCTCAAATGGCCTGGTTTTATATACAGATAAAAAGGATGGCAGATGGTATGCAGCCATTGTTAAATCTTGGAATCTTAAAAGCATATTTTTTAAACAGTAAGGATGAAAAAAAAGTATTAAACAATTTAGATATATAATCACATTATGAACAAATTTATTATTACCGTGCTATTTTTAACTTCAACTCAAGGATTTTCTATGATTATTGATAATGTAGATGATGTTAGGGCTGACTGGAGAATTAATTCGGATAGAGTTATGGGTGGAGTCTCTGATGTTTATTTTAATGAACTAGAAGATGAAAGTGGAAGTTTTTATAGGCTTTCAGGAGATGTAAGAACAGCAAATAATGGTGGGTTTATTCAATCTTTAATGGTTTTGAATAAAGATTTTAAAAAATATAAAGGCATTAGATTAAAGGTAAGAGGTAATGGAGAAAAATATCTAATTTGGATAAGAACTCCTGCAGCAAGATTTCCATGGGATAGATATTCGTATGAATTCTTAACAAAGTCTGATTGGAGTGAAATAGAAGTACCTTTTAGTGACTTTCAAAAAACAGCTTTTTATATGCCAAGATCATTAAATCAAAGCAAAGTTAGAACCATGGCTATTGCAGCTTATGGAAAAGATTTCTTTGCAGAGGTTGATATTGCTAAAATAGAGCTATATTAAAACACCCCATGTTCTCAAGTGATGATAGAGCCTTCATGAAAGTGGCTCTCGACTTAGCAATAGAAGCTGAGCAAAATCAAGAAGTTCCAGTCGGTGCAATTATCGTTAAAGATAATGAAATTATTGGAAAAGGAAGAAATAAGATTATCTTTGATCAAGATGTATCTTCTCATGCCGAGATAGTTGCAATAAGAGATGCGTCAAAAAATATTTCAAACTATAGACTTAACAACTGCAAAATGTACGTTACATTAGAGCCCTGTCATATGTGCGCCAAAGCAATAATAGACGCAAGGATAGATGAAGTAGTTTTCGCTGCTTGTGAGCCAAAATCAGGTAGCTTAGTTTCCATAGATAATTTTTTTGAGAGAGTTACTCTTAACCACAAAGTCACATTCCAAATGGGACTTCTTGAAAAAGAAAGCTCTAATATTTTGAAGGGTTTTTTTAGAGAGAGAAGGGGTTAAAGTAACTTATTCATTGTTGTGTGAGTAATACCTGTAACAGACTTAAAAGGCGCTATCTCAACATAACCATTAACAAGATAAAATTCCTTTACTGCTTCTCTAGCATTAAGAATTATTTCTTCTGCATTATTTAACTTTGCAAGTCTTTCTAGCTCAGATAAGATTTTTGAACCATAACCTCTTCTTTTAATACTTTGATCAACTGACATATATCTAATTTGTGCCTGCTTATTTGTATTAAAATGCAACCTTCCACACGCAACTATATCTTTATTTATTAAGCCTATAAGATGATGGCTATTATGTTCTCTCTCATCAACTGTTGACTCTTTGCTCATTCCTAAGGGTTTACGCAAAGTAGACCATCTAAAATTAATATAATCATTGTATTCGCTGTCTGAGTTAGGAGCTCTTATAGAAAAAATATCCATAGCATTAACTCAAAAGGTAAGTTTTAAAGTTTAAGATCAACCCATATAGGACAGTGATCAGATGGCTTTTCCATTGATCTTGCCTTGTAATCAATTCCTGTCTCAACAACTTTATCCATTAAATGGTTTGCCACCATAATGTGATCAATTCTCAAGCCCCTTTTTGGATCATCATCAAACATTTTTGACCTGTAATCAAACCATGAGTATATGGAACTTTCCTCTGGATTGTCATGACGCCAGGAATCAGTATAGCCAAGATTTTTTATGCTATTCCACATCTCTCTTTCTTCCGGTTGAAAAGAGGTTTTACCATCCCTCAACCATCTCTTCATATTCTGTTCTCCAATTCCTATATCTATATCTTCAGGAGATACATTAAAGTCACCCATAACTACGATATTATTATTGACCTTTTGCGCCTTTAAAATATGGTCTTTTAAATCTGCATAGTATTTTCTTTTTTTTGGAAACTTACTCTCATGATTAATATTTTCACCTTGAGGGAAGTATCCATTCATCACTGTGATATGTTCACCATTTTCCTCAAACGTGCATTCAATAAATCTTTTTTGATCTTCATCAGTATCTTCTGAGAACCCCTTCTTGCAAGATACTGGTTTATTTTTACTTAGTATGGCTACTCCGTAATGACCTTTTTGCCCCCAGTACTCAACGTGGTAACCAATTTCCTCAACAACATCAATAGGAAAATCTGGATCATTCACCTTTGTTTCTTGAAGTCCAATCACATCAGGATTTAAACTATCCCTAATATGAATTAATTGATGCGGCCTAGCTCTAATACTATTGATATTAAAAGATATAATTTTCATTATTTTATTCTACTTAATTGCTAATAAATTGAAATCTAAATCAACATAATCTCTTGCTATTTTTGTTGCCTCATTAAGTATGAAATCATTTTTCAAGCTTATAGATTCATCTTGATCATCTTTATCAGCAGTAAATTCATCATAATCTTTATATTGACTAAGACCCAAACCTAATCTTCTTTTATTTTCAAGATTCAGCATCCAGCTTCTGTTTAATTTTTTCTGAGAGATCCTTGTATCAATATTTAAGCTTAAAAATTTTTTATTTTTATTCAAGTCGTATCTTTCTCGAACAGATTGAAGATAGCCCAAATTAGAATCATCTAACATCCTTTTTGAAAACTCTCTTTCTAAGTCAATTAAATTTTGAGGATCAAGTTTAAATTGAGTATATCGATATGGTCTTATGGTATCCCACTCTAATGCAGATGGGTAAGAACTTTCACCGACAGAATCAATATCCCAGGTGCTAGGCATTTTAATGTCAGGCCTGACCCCTTTATTTTGAACACTTTTTCCATTCACTCTGTAATACTTTGACTCCGTAACCTTAATAGCACCCTCTGAAAGGTCTTGAAGGCTTTGAACTGTTCCTTTGCCAAATGTTTTCTGACCTACAATAATTCCTCTCTTATAATCTTGTATTGCAGCAGCAACTATTTCAGAAGCAGAGGCTGAATATCTATTAACCAAAACAATGACTGGTTTAGACCATACCTGTTGATTTTTTTGGCTACCCCAAGGTCTTACATACCCTGATTTAAGTTTAACTTGGACAGTTGGACCCTTATTGATAAATAAACCAATTATCCTATTTGCCTCGTCTAGCGCGCCGCCTCCATTATTTCTTAGGTCAAGAATCACAGCATCAACATTTTCATTTGAAAAATCTTCTAATATTTTTTTAATATCCTTACTACTACTTTTATAGTCTGGATCTTTTTGCATATAAGCATTGAAATCCATATAAAAAGAAGGCAAGTCTATTATTCCTATTTTTTTCTTTTTTACTGCATCATCAAATTCAAATACTTTAGATTTAACAGCTCTATCTTCAAGTTTTACCTCTTCTCTTATGAGAGTTACTTTCTTTTTTAAGTTTTCACCCAATGAATCACCCGTTAAGAATTCAATCTCAACCTGCGTTCCTGATTTACCCCTGATTAGGTTAACAACATCATCAATCCTCCAACCAATGACATCTTCATATTTTTCTTCATCACCCTGCCTAATACTTATAACTTTATCCTCAGGTTTAATTAGCCCAGATTTCTCCGCAGGGCCTCCTGCAACTAAACTTACAATTTTTGTGTAATCATCTTCAACACCTAAAAGAGCCCCAATACCCTCAAGTTTTAAACTCATATCCATATCGAAATTCTCGGACGATCTAGGTGACAAGTAAGATGAGTGGGGGTCAAACTCTTTTGACAAGACATTTATTATTAATGAAAAAAGATCTTCTTCTTTTTGCTGACTTATTCTTTTAATTCTATTCTTGTATCTCTTTATTAAATTTTTTAAAGCATCTTCTGGGGGAGAGTCAGAAATCTTTAAAAGCAAAAGATCATTTTTAGTTTGTTTACGCCATACATTTTTTTGCTCTTTGTCTGATTCTAGCCATATATTGTCATCTTCAAAAATATCAATTTTTTCATCTATCAACATATCAAATTTATTTTTAGTAACTAATTCAATCTGATACTCAGAAAAATTAACAAGCCTCTCAAAATAAAGATTCGTTATTTCAAATGCGAGATTAATATCATAATCATTTGTATCTGAAGCTGATCTAGATAAAAATATATTCACTTCATCTTCTAGGAAATAGCTTTTGCTTTCATCTAATTCATTGATAAGACCTTTAATAAAGTCAGTATTTGTAGTTTGCTTAGAAATATTCTTTATAAAATGTTCTTTTTTAAACTTTAAAAGAATCTCTTTTGATAATTTTTCTTTTTTATCTGATAAATCAATAATTTCATAATCTGCAGTTATAAAAACAGAAAATATAAAAAGCGATAGAATTCTTAGAGTGGGTTTTAAGTGCATATTAGCCTTATCAAAAACCTTGGATTATAGCGGCTTCTTCTCTTATAAGCTCGGGTGAACCCAATAATTGTCTATTTAAACCGATTCTTTTAAACCAGTAATGGATGCCCATGAGGTCTGTAAAGCCCATGCCACCATGAACTTCAGTTGCCTTTTTGGCAATCATTTTTGAAACCTCAGAAGTATGAGAGCTTGCTTGGCAAGCATATAATCTTGAATCATCCTTAATATTTTTTTGCGCATGTGCTGCATGCCATGTGATTGAATAGCAAGGTTCTAGTTCTGCTGCCATTTCAGCACACATATGCTTAACTGCTTGAAATGACCCAATAACTCTTCCAAATTGTTTTCTTTCTTTAGAGTACTCAACTGCTTTGTTTAATAAAGTTTGAGAAGAGCCAATGCTATCAGCTGCGAGAATTATCCTCCCAGCATCAATTGATTTAACAATAGCATCAGAGGAATCAATAGTATTTTCTAGGACATCTACCTCAACATTATTAAAACGAATTTCAGAATAACTTCTTGTTTTATCAACAGTTATAAGCTTAATAATCTCTACACCATCTTTTTTAACATCAACAATCCCAATTGTTCCGAACTTATTGGAAATCATTACATGAGAGGACCCCATAGCATCTAAAACAAAAAGCGCACGACCATTAACCACATTATCAGCTATAGTAATTGATGCATCTTCTCGAGCTCCAATATATTCTGAAAAACCAACACCAAGCCTTATTGAATTTTCAGACATTTTTTTCAAGTAGTTATCTTTTTGATCTTCATTCCCACCATATGTAATTGCTATAGGAGCCATTACATATGACCCAACAAAGGGGATAGGAGCAACTCCAGAGCCTAAGCTATGACTTACTGCAGTTGCAAAAAGTAAATCTAAGCCAAGCCCGTTATATTTTTCAGGAATTAGCAATGAACCGATCCCTAGATTTGTCAGCCCTTTATGCACTTCTTCTTGTAGAGACTCTCCATGTCCATCTGCAATTTTTTTTATTATGTCTAAAGAGGAATGATCTGATAAAAATTTAGAAACATTTTTTTGAAAAAATATTTGATCTTCTGATAATCCAAAATACATTATTTCATCCCCTGAATCTTTGGTTCTCTTGGCATGCCAAGACCGCGCTCTGAAATAATATTTTTTTGGATTTGATTAGTGCCACCCCCAATTATTAATCCTAGATAATACATATATGTAAATTGCCAAGAGCCTTCATCTCTTATATTTGGGCTATCCTCATATAATGTTCCAAGCTCCCCCATGACATCAATTGCAAAACCTTCCAGCTCATGCCTGATCTCAGTCCCAATTAATTTCTGAATCATCCCAGGTAGTTTTGAGTCCTGGTTAGAATTAATTTTTGCTGATAAAACTCTTAATGAATTTGACTGGAAAGCCATCACCTTGCCTTGGATTTTAATCAATCTATCTCTGTAAATAGGCATATCAATCAATTTTGCCCCATCAATAGTCTCTCTCTTCATAATTTCAATTAATGAATGGACTCTATTCATTGTTGCATTTGGATCTGTTAGTGAGCCTCTTTCATGCCCTAAAGTTGCATTTGCAACAGCCCATCCTTCACCTCTTTTACCTACTATATTTGATTCAGGAATAGTCACATCTGTAAAAAAAACTTCATTAAATCCTGCTTTTAAGGTCATATCTACTAATGGTCTAACCTCTATTCCTTTAGAATTCATAGGGATTAATAAATAACTTATTCCTGCATGTTTATTTGCTTCGGGTTCTGTTCTTACAAGACAAAACATCATTTGTGAATATTGTGCAGTACTAGTCCATATTTTTTGGCCATTTATCACCCAATTACCATCAATCAACTCACCTTTTGTTTGAAGGGCAGCCAAGTCACTGCCTGCATTTGGTTCAGAGTAACCTTGACACCATATAATCTTTCCATGAAGAGTTGGCTCAATATATTGTTTTTTCTGCTCCTCAGTACCTAATTCCAAGAGGGTAGGCACAAGCATATCAATGCCCTGGCCACCCATCGGAGGAGGAATATTATATTTTGAAAATTCAGAGGCTATTATTCGACTTTTAATAACATCACTTTCTCCGCCATATCCTCCATATTTTTTTGGAACTGATCTTGCGAAATAACCCTTTTCTATGAGAATCGATTGCCATTCTGGACGGGTTAGAGTTTTAGTAGTTACTTTAGAATTTTGAACTACAGAAGATTTAGAATCAGTAAAATTTATACCTTTCCATTGAATGCAGAAATCTCTAACTTCTTGTGAAAATAGTTCGTACTCTGATCCAAAATTTAAATCCACTTTAAATAACTCCTATTACTAATCCCAGTTAGGCTCTCTTTTTTCAAGAAAAGCGCTAATCCCTTCTTTAGCATCATCACCCTCGAAACATCTAGCAATTTGATCCTGTAAATAAGGCATTGCTTCATCAAAGTTCTTATCATCTTGCTTTGTATAAGCCTCCAATCCAATTTGCATTGTTCCTGGTGCTAGCTTTGAAAGCGACTCTGCAATAGCATTTACTTCATCATCTAGGCTTTCTTTGCTAACAATTTTATTTACAAGACCCCATTTCTCAGCTTGATGAGCACTTATACTTTCACCTCTCATAATAAAATCTAAACCTGATCTTTTTGGCATTACTCTAAAAAGTCCAGCCATCACCATAAATGGCCAAAGCCCACGCTTTATTTCTGGAGCTGAAAATTTCACATCATCCGCAGCAATTGCATGAGTTGCATTTGTAACCATTAGAAGAGCACCAGCAATTACAGAGCCTTGAATCTTACATATTACAGGTTTATATAAATGCCTTAGAGATATACTTAAGTCGTCAGCTTCATCTAGTTTTGGAACATTTGAATTTGAATGTTCTCTATTGAGATCAGCGCCTGCACAGAAAACATTACCCTTAGCAGCAATAATCACAACTCTTATTTGCTTTTCTTGTTTAGCAAATGCTAAAGCATAGTTAAGCTCGTTCATCATGACATTATTGATGGCGTTTTTTTTCTCAGGCCTGTTCAAAGTTATAGTCATTATGTGATTAGAGATATGTATTTCCGTCGTAGAAAATTCTAGCCCCTCTAATGATAAATTTTTAACCATCTTTACTCTCATTAATTATTAATTTTGGCATATCTATGATTTTTGCTCTTAAGTATTCACCTAGTGATTTCGCTTGACCATCAACTCTATTATTTGATGATACTCCATCTTCAAGAATTCCATGTATATAGAAATTCAGCGAGTTAATGTTAGATAGCTCATACCTATCAATTTTAAATCTATTTAAGTCAGGCATTAGCTCTTTCAACTTTTCAACTGTTAAAAAATCATACAAGAATGAATAGGAAAGGTCAGTTTTTGCCCAAACTCCAATATTTGCACATCCACCTTTATCCCCAGATCTAGCGCCATATATTTGACCAAATAAACATCTTTTAGTTTCACCACTTGGAATTGGAGAAATATCCTCAACATTTTTTTTATAAAAAACATCATTTAAATTTAGTTGGCTTGATGGAATAATTTCTGTGACTTTTCCATTTAGATGTACATATTCTGTTATGTGTTCACTGCCAACTAATGCAGGCCAGTAGACAATTACAGGCCCTGGTTTCTTGCCTCCTCCTGCTGAGAAAAATCCTGGATAGTTAGCTAATGAGAGCTCAATAATTTTTGCACTAAACAGTCTGCCAACAAGCTCGGGATCTTTTGATTTAACAGACAGGGATAGAGTTGCCATAGCTTCTTCATTAGAGTTTGGATTTTCTTTATCTGTTCTATGTAGGTTTACTGAAACTTCATCAAATTGCTCTCTACCACCTACAGAGTTGAATAAAGCATCTAAGAAAGCTTCTGATTTTTCTTTAATATCCATGCCTGTCAAAATTAAATCTATGCCATTTCTATAGCCACCAGCAAGATTAATGCACACTTTGTGTTTGTTAGGCGGACTACTGCCCTTGCAACCAGAAACATAAACTCTATCTTTTGATATTTGTTTTATCTTTAATGCATCGAAATGACTAACAACATCTGGATTTATATATGAAGGAGAGCTAATTTCATAGAGAAGCTGAGCTGTTACAGTTCCTACTGACACCAAACCCCCAGTTCCAGGATGTTTAGTGATAGTAAAACTGCCATCGTTTTCAATTTCAGCAATTGGATACCCAACATTATCAAAGCTAGGCACCTCTTTAAAAAAGGAATAATTGCCACCAGTTGCCTGGCAACCACATTCAATAATATGTCCAGCTGCTAGTGCTCCTGCAAGCTCATCATAATTTTCTCTTCGCCACCCAAACTTCCATGCAGCTGGTCCTATAACTACAGCAGCATCAGTAACTCTTGGGCACACAACAATGTCAGCACCCCTATCTAGAGCGTCTTTAATTCCCCATGCTCCTAAATAGGCATTTGCAGTAAGAGGGTGGCAGCCAGAATCAGCAAGCGGATTGTTTTTGTCAAGATTTATAAGCATTTCACCACAGTCACTAAGTTCTTCCATTCTTGGCATCAGATCATCACCATCTATATATGCAACTTTAAGATCAATACCCATATCTAAAAGAATTTTTTCTATCTCAGCAGCCATTGAAGAGGGGTTGAGACCCCCGGCGTTTGTAACAATTTTTATTTTTTTATTTTTACATGTATTTGCTATTTCTTTTATTTGCTTAAGAAATGTTCCCACATAACCCTTGTCAGCTCCACGCTGCATTTTTTGATTAAACAGGATAGCCATTGTTAATTCAGCAAGGTAATCCCCTGTTAAAACATCAATAGGGCCACCATCTACCATTTCTTTAGCAGCAGAAAGTTTATCACCATAGTACCCACTGCAATTTGCAATTTTTATCGTATCTTTATCCATTTTTATTTTTCTCTCTAGATATACCGTTAAGTATTATTTCTGTAATGGAGTTCGCAGATTCCTCTGGGGATTTTGATAATTTTTTTATATTCCCATCTTTAGCAAAGTCTCGACCTATGCCACCCAGCAGCATTGCAAATGCCTGAGTATCAACTTTCTTAATTTCCTTTCTTAAAACAGCCTTATTTAGCAGATCTTGAGTAAATGAAGTTATATATTCTTCATGAAAATCAATCATTTTCATAGACTCCTCATCACTACCAAGGTTCTGAAGGTAGACTTTAAATTTTGGACCAACCGCTTGATTCACATGCTTTAAATATTTTTTTAAAGCTTCAATTGGTGAATCAATATTAGACACCTCATCAAGAGCCTCTTTGCCAAGCCTCATCAATATTCTATCAACTGTCATCCTTATCAAATGATTTTTGCTTGGAGATATCTCATAAAGAGTTCTCAACGAAATCTTTAATTTGGTGGCCAATTCAGACATAGTTTGTTTGGGGATGCCTTCTTCTAACATCAGCTCTAGCTTGTTAATAACCTCAATATGCTTCTCAGTGAGAGGTTTTCTAGATGTCCTTGGAAGATCATGGATATTTATTAAGTTTGAAGTCATTTATTAGTGTCCAAAACCATTAAAACTGCACCATTTTCAACCTGATCTTCTTTTGTTACATGTAATTCTGAAATTATTCCATCTTCAGAGGCTTTTATGGAGTGCTCCATTTTCATAGCTTCTAATATCACCAATATTTCTCCTGCCTTCACTTTTGAGCCTTTTTTAACTCTCAAATCGATCACCTTGCCAGGCATAGGTGCTACAAGACTTCCAGCTTTCATATCAATACCTGGAACAATAAACTTAGGCATAATTTTTAAAAGGACATCACCAAAAGGCATATGTACCAAAATTCTATCTTCTTTTAGCGTGATTGATGAAAAATGTCTTCGCCCATTATATTCAAGATCAATGCCATTTTCGAAACATTCAAAAACCCTTGCAAAAACCCCATTAACATTAAAACTTCCATCTCTTAGTTTTGTATATAAGACCTCTATTTCTTTATCAATATATTGAAAATTTATGCTTTGTTTGGGTATTCTCCCATTTGTCCATCCAGAAGGTAAGTGACCTAAAACATCATCATTAAATCTATTTAACTCCTGAAGCCATAATGCTGCTACTGCCATGGCGTGTATAAGCATTTCATTATCTAAAATATGCATTCTTGAAGGAGCAACAACATCAATAAAATCTGTAGTTGTTTTGCCATCTAAAAACTCTTCTGTTCTTAAAGTGGAAACAAGGAAGTCTCTATTGGTCGTAACGCCACCTATATGAGCAGACTCTAATGCCTTTGATAATTTTAATGCAGCATCTTTTCTTGTTTGAGCATGTGATATAACTTTGGCCAGCATTGGATCAAAATCTGTTCCTATGATAGATCCTGATTCCACTCCTGAATCCCATCGCGCCTCAACGTCATAGTCTTGCTCAAAAGCGAGCAGGGTGCCTGTTTCAGGTAAGAAATCATTAGCAGGATTTTCTGCATACAACCTTGCCTCAATAGAATGTCCATTAAATTCAATGTCATCTTGCTTGAAACTCAACTCATCACCCCTTGCTATCCTTATTTGTTCGCAAACAAGATCTATTCCAGTAACTTCTTCAGTAACAGGATGCTCAACTTGAAGTCTTGTGTTTACCTCTAGAAACCAAAACTCTTCAGTATTATCATCAAACAAGAACTCTACTGTACCTGCAGATTTGTATTTAATTATTTTTGCAAGTTTTATTGCAGCTTCACCCATTTTTTTTCTTACGTCTTCTGATATTCTTGATGAAGGCGATTCTTCAATAATTTTCTGGTGCCTTCTTTGAATAGAGCATTCTCTTTCACCAAGATGAATAATATTGCCATGTAAATCTCCAAGAATTTGTATCTCAATATGCCTTGATTTTTCAACATACCTTTCGATAAAAATACGCTCGTCATTAAACCCTGTTTTTGCTTCTCTTTTGGCTGCTTTAATCGATTCATTAAGGTCTGCCTGTTTCTTTACTATACGCATACCTTTTCCTCCTCCTCCAGCAGCAGCTTTTATAAGAAGGGGGTAGCCTATGTCATTAGCTTTTTTTGGAATTGATGTCATTGGAAGGGTCGGAACATTAGCTTTTGTTGCCAATTCTTTTGCTTTTAGCTTATCACCCATTACAGATATAGCATGAGGAGATGGGCCAATCCAAACGATATTTTCTTTGATTACTTTTCTTGCAAATGATGCATTTTCAGACAAGAAACCATAACCAGGGTGAATAGCTTCTGCCCCTGATTTTTTAGCAGCTGCAATAATTAAACTTATATCAAGATAGCCTCCGTCTGGGAGATGAATAGCTTGATCTGCAGCCTTGACATAGGGAGAATCTATATCAGCATCTACATATACTGCAATACATCTAATGCCCATTTCACGCGCTGTTTTAATAAGCCTTATTGCAATTTCGCCTCTATTGGCGATAAGAATAGAATTAAAATTCATAGCCTAAATACCCCATATTCACTTGCACCTTCAACAGCAACGTTATTAACCACCGACAAGCAAAATCCTAAAATAGTTCTAGTATCTCTTGGATCAATAATTCCATCATCAGTCAGCATACTGCTTGCAACAAGTCCATGGGATATATTTTCAGCAGCCTCCTCAACCATCTGCCTTATTTGAGCATCTGCCTTCTCATCAAATTTCTCACCAGTTCTTTTAGCCTTTGCTCGTCTAACAATAGACATAACTTTTGCAATCTGCTCAGAGCCCATAACCCCTATTTTTGCTGTTGGCCATAAAAATGTAAAACGATTATTAAAAGCTCTTCCTGACATAGCATAGGTTCCTGCGCCATATGAAGCTCCCACAATAATAGTAATATGAGGTACATTTGAGTTAGAAACAGAATTAATTAGTTGCGAACCTTTTTTTATAATCGCTTGCCTTTCAAAATCTTTACCTACCAAAAAGCCAGTCACATTCTGAAGAAATATAAGAGGAATATTTCTTTTATTACAGAGTTGAATAAAGCTAGCTGCTTTTTCCGCGCACTGAGGATAGATTGGCCCATTATTACCTAAAATACCAACCTGATAGCCATGAATAGAAGCCCATCCACAAACCATTGTCGGACCATATAAAGGTTTGAAATCCTCAAATTTAGAACCATCTGTAATTCTTGCAATTATCTCTCTAATATCAAGCGGTGATTTTAAATCTTCACTAATTAGTCCAAGTAGTTCATCTTCGCTATATAAAGGTTCAGTAGAAATTTTAATGGGCTCTTTGCCACCTTTGCTCCAATTTAGATGAGAAACAACTTCTCTACATATTCTCAATGCATCCATTTCATCCTCTGCTAGATAATCAGAAAGCCCGGAGGTTTCTGAATGCATTTGAGCGCCGCCAAGTGTCTCGGCATCTGAAATTTCTCCAGTAGCAGCCATCACGAGCGGAGGCCCAGCAAGAAATACCTGAGATTGGTCTTTAATAAAAATATTATAATCAGACATTCCAGGTTGGTATGCCCCACCAGCAGTTGATGAACCAAAAACAACCGATATAACCGGTATTTTTAGTTTTGAAAGTTCAGTCATTTCATAAAAAAACCTTCCAGTTGCAGCAAAGTGATCCTGCTGAAGCGTTGGAGAGATAGGAGCTTGGCCACTTTTACTTCCCGTGCCCATACTCAGATCACCACCAGCTGACTCAACAAAACTTACAAAAGGTATTTTGTTGTCTCTCGATATTTCAATAGCCCTTCGCCATTTTTCTCCAGCATAAACAGTCATAGCTCCTGCTTTTACAGAGGGGTCATTTCCAAATATCACACATTCAACCCCAGCAATAAGACCAATGCCTGAAACACATCCTCCACCTACTGTATAGTCAGTGCCATATGCGGCAAGCGGACTAATTTCAAGAAAAGGACTGTCATCATCTAATACATTTACAATTCTTTCACGAATTGGCATCTTTCCTCTTTTAGCTAGTCTCTCATGATGGTGAGCTCCGCCACCTAATTCTGCTTGGTCAAGAAGTCCATCTATAAATTCAAGCTTTTCAATCATCACTTCTTTATTCTTCTTATATTGTTCAGAATTAACATCAAGATTACTTCTTATTTTTTGCGCTATATTTTTTGAATGCATATATTTTTGAAAATTAAAACTATCTAAATGGTAATATATAAGTATTAATATTACCAATTAAAAACAGTATTATTACTATTATCAATTTCTAATAAGCTTATGACCATAAAAATATATAGCTGTGCTGGTTCAAGAGGAATGAGGCCAATATGGACTGCAGAAGAGATGGGGTTGGATTACGAGGTAGAAATGATGCCATTTCCTCCAAGATTTCTTCACAAAGAATTTATGGATATAAATATTCTAGGAACAGTTCCATACATGATTGATGGCGAGGTTCACATGACAGAATCTGTTGCTATGAGCCAGTATATGGTAGATAGGTATGGACCCTCAGATCTTAAAGTGAATACAAATGAAGATGATTATGGAAACTATCTCAATTGGTTATCACATTCTGATGCCACTTTAACTTTCCCGCAAACAGTATTTTTAAGATATACATTTCAAGAAATAGGGGTAGCCGACGAGGCTGCGGATGGCTATAAGCGATGGTTTATTGCAAGATTGAAACTGTTAGAAAAATCATTAAACACTAGAGAGTATTTATGCTCAAACAGATTTACCATAGCTGATATATGTGTAAGCTATGCATTGTTTCTAGCAAAAAGCCTTGGCATTGATGAGGCTTTTAAACCAAATATAACTAGATGGACTGATATGTTGTTTGAAAGAGATGCATTTAAGAAGATTAAAAATTTTTCACATGAGGAGATTAAATAGTTTGAACAAATATTTTTTGCTAATTTTTATAACTTTTTCTTTGGTTGGACAGACTGATCCAAATATTGATAAAACAAACCATATTAAATCTATTGTTCTTGGATCAGGTTGTTTTTGGGGGGCTGAGAAGGGTTATGAGCAAATTCAAGGTATAGAAAATGCTGTCTCAGGTTATGCTGATGGAAGAGGGGTTTCTCCAAGCTATAGGTCAATTACGCAATTAAAAAATAAATATAATAATAATAACTTTGCTGAAGTTGTTGAAGTCACTTTTAATTCAAATGAAATTAGCCTCAGATCAATTATTCAACATTTTTTTGAATCACATGATCCCACGCAATCAAATAGGCAAGGAAATGATATTGGTACTCAATACAGATCAACAATTCTTTATAAAAATGATGAAGACAAGGTGGTTATTGAAAATACTTTGAACGAGTATCAAGATCTTTTGAAGAAATCTGGGTTTGGAAAGATCACCACCAAAGTAAAAAAGCTTGAAAAATTTTACAAAGCAGAGAACTATCATCAGGATTATATAAAGAAGAACCCTAATGGATATTGTCCAGATCATTCTACCGGAGTTGTTTTTAATAATGAGCTGCCTGAAGTAATTAATAACTCAAGTCTTCTTGTGGGAAAACATATACTTATTATTGATTCAAAGACATATTGCCCATATTGTGAAAAATTTGATAATGATGTTCTGCAATCATACAAAGGCTCAATTCCATTTTCAAAAAGAACCTCAGATCAACTTAAATCTCTTCAGATATCAGTTCCAACTTGGGCAACACCTACAATTATTTTTTTATTAGATGGTAAAGAGGTTTTTGCTAAGCAAGGCTATATGGAACCGGCTAATTTTTATAAAGCTCTAGGTAAGTTCAAGCTTGGTGAATCAGAAGCCTATGATGTTGCCTTCAACGAGGGAACAGACTCAAGATTTTGCAAGGAATACCAAATCTTTAAAAATACGCCTGATGGTGTTTTTGTTGACAAACTTAGTGGCCAGCCTTTATTTGATACCCGAGATAGGTTTGTATCAAGATCAGGGTGGCTTTCATTTACAAAACCAGTTGATGATGCAACATATGAACTGCCAGATAATAGATATGGGATGAAGAGAGTGGAGGTAAGATCGCTATCATCAGATATTCATCTTGGCCACGTTTTTGATGATGGACCAAATGGGATGCCAAGATATTGTATTAATGCAACAGTATTAGAGTTTGTGCCAAGAAGTAAAGTTGCCCAACTTTAAATTATTCAAATAGATTTGTTATTCGCTCGTAGCCAACAATAAATTCTTCTTTAAACTTTTGAACAGTTTGTCCTGCTGATATTGTTTCGTTCACTAAACCAATTCCCTGACCAACCCAGTATGTATCTAGATCCTTGGCTCCCTCATGCCCAAGAGTTGCTTGTTTAGATATTATTGCTAATGCTGGCTCTCCAACCATTGTTTGAAGTGGCATTGGAAGTGGCTCTGGAGCATCTTTAGCTTCCCATGCATCAGTCCAAGCAGACTTGAGCTGCCTTGAATGTTTTCCAGTTCTGCTTTTAGATCTAACAGTTTGACTGGAAGAAGCATTAACCATTTTTTCTTTAATATTTTCAGATGTTTCTGCCTCGGTAGTTGGTAAAAATACTGAAGCACACCATGCCCCATCTGCACCCATTGCCATTATTCCTGCCATTTGTTCGCCAGTTGCAATGCCACCGGCAGCTAAAATAGGTACATCCCCATAGGCCTTAATGGCTCTTTTAACTTCAGGTATTAGAACCATTGTAGAAACACTTCCACAATGTCCGCCTCCCTCTGTTCCCGAAACTACTAGAATGTCTACACCTGCCTGCACTTGCCTAATTGCATGCTCTTTAGCTCCAAGTAAAGCAGCAACTTTCACACCTTTTTCTTTACCCATATCCAACATCCACTTTGGCGGAACTCCAAGGGCATTCGCAATAAGTTTAATTGGATGGGAGAAAGCTACTTCTAAAAGTTTTTTAGCACCTTTTTCTTTTAAATTTTTTCCAAATCTTGAATCAGATCGAATCTCTTTTTCCTTTGAGTCTCCTCCACCTCTAAGGGATTCACCATCAACATCATATTGTTTTAAGACATCTGCTCTAAAATCTCTGTATTCTTGAGGAATCATATTCCTTAAGTCTTCAGACGTCATAGAAGATCCCTTACCCTCAAAATTATTTGGAACCAAGACATCTACTCCATATGGTTTTCCATCGATATTTTCGTCTATCCATTTCAAGTCTTGTTCAAGCATTTCTGGAGTATGTCCTACAGCTCCAAGAACACCCATTCCACCTGCTTTTGAAACTGCAACAACAACATCCCTACAGTGACTAAATGCAACAAGAGGAAACTCTATTTCAAACATCTCACATATTGGTGATTTCATCTTCTACCCCATAAAATTATTTACTATTTATAGATAATACTTGAGATGGTTAAATTTTAAAAATCCACATAATCTGTAATAGAATGAATGCATGAAAGAATTTACTACACCAGACTTATGTGATGAACACGGGGATTCCATTCAAGTTTCTCTAGCAAATTACCTGTCATATGGAGCCATTGGAAAATTTTTCGGGCAAGTTGATACTGTTAAATGTCCTGATGATAATTCAATTGTAAAAGAGGTACTTTCCGAAAGAGGAAGTAACAGAATTTTAGTTATAGATGCAGGAAATATTAATTATGCATCAATGATAGGTGATCAGATTGCAAGCAACGCAGCTAAGAACGAGTGGGTGGGAATAATAGTTAATGGTTATGTTAGAGATGTGGAAATCCTTAAAGATATTCAAATTGGTATCTTTGCAAAAGGCTCTGTCCCAAGAAAAACAGTTAAGAGAGGGCTGGGAAACCGATCAACTGATGTATTGTTTGATTCTGTCAGTATAAGCCCAGGAGATTGGATATATGCTGACTCAAATGGCTGGATTGTGAGCGATAAAGAATTAATATTTTAACTTTTCGATTTCTTTATCTTTCTCTTCCCAAATTTCTTCAATCCAATTCTTAAAATCATCTCTGTATTTTTCATCAATAGAATAGTTCTTATTTTTTAAATGCTCAGGAATCTTATATTTCTTAATAAGAACTTTCACATCTTTCATCTCTCCATTCAAAAAAGACCAAGCACTTCGCTTGCTTGATTTATAAATTAATGAAAAATCAACTAGTGTATCAATGCTATCAATTGCTGATATAGCCGTTGCCATTCCCCCTGATTTTGGTTTTAAAAGATGTTTATATGAAGATTTTTGTGATTTAAATTTTTCAGGATTATTTCTTGTCCCTTCTGCATAGCTAAAAACAGTTGACGGAGATCTTTTGAACCTTCTGCAAGCATCTAAGGTATTTCTATAATCCTCTTGCCTCAAAGAGGGATTTTTTTTCAAATCCTCTTTGCTATGCCTACTTACAAAAGGCATATTAAGCGTCTTATTTGCAAGATATATAAATGGTATCCAAGCAAGCTCCTTTTTCATAAAAAACTTTATTAAAGGTATTCTAAAGTTACCTGCTGCAAGAATAATAAATATATCAGCCCATGATTGATGGTTTGACATCGCCAAGTACCACTTTGATCTATCAAAGTCATTATCATCAATGATTTGTATAGAATTTTGATGCATCACAAACATAATCACTCTACAACAATAAACAATAATATCTCCTATAAAATTAGAGATTTTACTGAGCAGAATCTTAAATGACTTAAAGGGTATTAATACCCGAGGAAAATTTAAAATGGCAAGAGAGCCAAACCCAAAGAAAAGAACTGTAACAATTAATAGGAAAGTAACAGTACCTACAATTATTTTTTTTAAACTATCTAATAACCACATCGAAATATTGTAAAAATATTAGAACCCGCTCAAATTAGCGTAACGTTCTTTATGAAAATTAACACTTCCAAATATCTGCTCTGTCACCCGTGCTCTTTTTAAGAAAAAACCTAAATCATATTCATCAGTGACACCAATTCCACCATGCATTTGAATTGCTTCGTTTGAAACAAGATGAAGTGTGTCGCCTGAAATAGATTTAGCAAGACTCGCTAACACTTGAAGTTGGTTTGAGTTTTCATCAGCTCCTTGCATAGCAGCCATTACTGAGGACTTTGTAAGCTCTATCTCACAAAACATTTCTGCTGCTCTATGTTGAAGAGCCTGAAAAGTACCAATAAGCACTCCGAATTGTTTTCTTTCTTTGAGATAATCTATGGTGGTTGAAAAAGCAGCCTCAGAGTTGCCAAGCATCTCAGCAGATATAGCTATTCTGCCAATATCCAATATATGATCCATTGCTTCACCACCTGCTTCCTGGCTTCCCAGCAATGCATCTGACGAAACAACTACATCATTAAACTCTATGTTTGCATAGTTTCTGCTGTCTGCCATATCAAGTTTTACCCTTGATATCCCATCGGCGTGACTTTCTAAAATAAACAAGCTCAGGCCAGCCATCTCACCCTTTGAACCCGATGTTCTTCCTAATACAATAAGAACATCAGCACTTGAGCCGTCTATGACTAGTTTTTTTGATCCATTTAAAACAAAATTACCTTCTGTCTCAACAGCACTTAATTCAGTAAGTGATATATCGTGATGACTTGATTCGTCAAAAGCTACAGCTGTAGTTATTTCACCACTAGCTATCAATGGAAGGTATTTAGATTTTTGCTCATCTGTGCCAAATTCTTTTATAGCATAAGCACCTAATACGGCTGTTGCTAGAAGAGGAGAGGGCGTTAATGTTTTACCACATTCCTGTAAAACTACACTCATTCCTGTTATGCCAAAATCAGAACCACCATACTCTTCTGGTACTAGTATTCCTGCCCAACCAAGCTTTACCATCTCATCCCATATCTCTTTATCCCACAATAAAGAGTCTTTAGCATCCCTCAAACTTCTGAAATGATTAATTGGTGTTCTTTCTTCAGCAAAATTTTTAGCTGTATCTTTTAAAAATTGTTGCTCTTCATTTAAAACTAATTTCATAATATTTCTCTATATAGTGGGTTTAACTAGGAAGTCCTAATACTCTTTTTGAAATGACATTCAGTTGAACTTCTGACGTACCGCCTTCTAAAGAGTTACCTTTTGTCCTTAACCATGATCTGGTGAGATTTTTATCTTCTTGGTCAAATTCGTCACCATCCCATGCAACACCATCTTTACCCATTGCAGAAATCATTAATTCATGTCTTTTCTTATTGTGCTCAGTTCCGTAATACTTGAACATAGATGCAACAGCGCTAGCCTTGCCACCTTCATCACCTGCTCTTTTTAAGGTCAGGCCAAATGCATGCTCTTTGATTTTATGATCTGCAACTTCGGTTCTAAAGAAAGAATTACCAATCTTTCCTGCATCTTCTCCAAAATGTTTTTTGGCAATTGTCACTAAATCTTTTTTGCTTCCTGCTGCGGCAGCAAGTCCAAAATTAGATATGAATGTTCTTTCATGTTGAAGAAGTTTTTTTGCAATTGTCCAACCTGCATTTAATTCACCAACTATATTTTCTTTTGGAACTTCCACATCATCAAAAAATGTCTCGCAAAATGGAGATTTGCCACTAATTAAAGTTATTGGCTTGGTAGAAACACCTTGTGTTTCCATGTCAATAAGAAGAAAACTAATACCATCATGTTTTGGCTCAAGAGGGCCAGTTCTAACTAGCGCAAATATCCAATCAGCCTTATCAGCATATGATGTCCAAACTTTTTGCCCGTTAACAAGAAAATGCTCCCCTTTATCTTCTGCTTTTGTAGCTAAGCTAGCTAAATCAGAACCAGATCCAGGTTCAGAGTAGCCTTGGCACCACCTAATCTCTCCTTTAATGATTTTAGGTAGATGTTCCTTTTTTTGCTCCTCAGTTCCATACTCCAGTAATACAGGTGCAAGCATCCAAATACCAAAACTTAATAGTGGAGTTTTAGCACCTATTAAAAACATTTCTTCATTTAAAATCTTAACTTCCTCTTTAGATAATCCACCGCCACCATATTCTTTAGGAACTGTGGGCATAGTCCAGCCTTTCTCACCCATTCTATCGAGCCAAATTTTTGATTCAGGGTTTTTATACTCCGCTTTTCTTCCTCCCCAAACTTCATCGTGAGGAATTTTTGGGTCAGCACCAGTTCGCATTGAAGGAGGGCAATTATCATCAAGCCATGCTTTTACCTCACTTCTAAAATTATCTAAATTTTCCATATATATTTCCTTTTGTACTTTGTGTAATCATTATAAAGATAATTAATTTTTTTTCGAGCAGGTAAATATTTGTAAATACAACAGATAAAGAAATTTTTTGAATTTATATATAGAGAGTATAATTCAGCAATGTTTAATGAAGTTGGTTTGGTAATAAAGGATTTCGATAACCCGTCAAAAGAGGTCGTCACATCTGTGCATGATTTAATTTGTATTTTAACCAAGCATTTTTCAAAGGTTTCCTTAGATCAATCAAAAAGCACTTTTGCTTCAGGTTTAGATGTAAGTTACTCTGATTTTTCATCTTCTGCTGACTTAATTGTTGTAATGGGTGGTGATGGAACGTTGCTTGGAGCAGCAAGAAAATATCATAAGTATGACTTACCAATATTGGGAATCAATATGGGCACTGTTGGTTTTTTGACAGAGGTAACAGTTACAAATTTTGAGGAAGCGATAGTTTCAATTTTAAAAGGAGATTATAAAATTGAAGAAAGAAGCTTAATTAAAGCAACTTTTGATAACAAAGAAATTCAAGCTGTTAATGAGATCGTTATTCATTCTGGTTCATACACACAGTTAATGAGATATAAACTAAATATTAATAACAAAATTGTTTATGAAAAAAGATC
>JAQWXQ010000046.1 GCA_029254395.1 SAR86 cluster bacterium
TCGATGTAGAAGAGATTCACCAAGGGTCTATTATGGAGGAGCTTGGACCAAGAAAAGCAGAACTACAGAGTATGGAATCAGATGGAAAAGGCAGAGTCAAACTCGAGTTTATAGCCCCATCAAGAGGAATTATAGGGTTCAGGTCACACTTTCTAACCATTACAAGCGGTACCGGAATTATGACTAGTGTTTTTGATCATTACGGGCCAGTAAAGCTTGGTGATATTGCCAAAAGAACAAATGGAGTTATGTATTCTATGATGGCAGGAAAGACTTTAGCTTATGCTTTATTTAATCTACAAAATCGTGGAAAATTATTCTTGGGGCACGGAAACGAAGTCTACATTGGTCAGATAGTTGGGCTTCATTCAAGAGACAATGACTTGCCTGTAAATCCAACAAAAGCCAAACAGTTAACAAACATTAGGGCTGCTGGAACTGATGAGAATCTTATCCTTGTTCCACATATAAAACATACGTTAGAACAAGCTTTAGAATTTATAGAAGATGATGAGCTTGTTGAAGTTACCCCTGAATCTATAAGATTAAGAAAGAAAGGCCGAGTTAGGACTTAGATTATTTCTATAAACTCATTGGTCTGATAACATAAGTGTTATGAAAAATTTCAAATTAGCAGCACTAGTAATTCTTTCTCTAACGGCAATATCTGAAGATGGTCGTCTTGATAGAGATCCTAACGATTATAAATATACTTCATTAGGTATTTATGCATTTGATGCAAAAGATGATTCAGGTCTTGAAGCAAAATTTTCACTTTCACTTCCAGGACCTCTTTACTTAGTAGCCGAGGCAAAAGCTGATGGTGTAAATGTAGATAATGAAACATATGATAAGTTTACAAAAGCAATGCGGATTGGCGCGCATGTTGGAATTGGCGATGTTCTTAACTCTGTTTCTGCAGGAGGCGTTTCATTAAAGTTAGAAAATTTCTTGGATATTTTTTTAGAGCTAGGAATAAAAGCTACCGATATAGATAGCGATATTAATTTTTCTGAGAGTGATTCACAGGCAAACGTGATTACTGGAATTAGATTTGGTAACGCAAATGCTTGGGAGGGTAAGATATTTGTTGATTTTTCCAAAGAGACTGAGGTGGTTCAGCAAGAATGTCCTGTCAATTTAATTTGTACTGCATTTGAAACTTCTCAGGTGACATATGTTTTAGATGATGAAACAGATCAAAAATTTGGTTTTGTTGCTACTTATAACTTGAATAAAAAAAGTGCTTTTACCATTGAAACAAGCACAAGCAAGGTTCTAGATAGCGTTATAAAAATTGGGTATCAAATTAACTTCTAATTGGGTTGGCCCCCGTTAATCCATTGCTTCTAATATTTCTAATAACAGATTAATAATATCCAAATAAAGACTTAATGCTATTTCAAAGGCTGTATCCCATTTGTTTGAGTAGCCGGAAAGCTCATTAAGCCTAGCGAAATCATAAAAAAGAAATAGTATGAATAGTCCAATTCCGAAGAATGCTTTAAGTCGAATTGTATTACGAGAGAATTTAAATACTGTTCTGGAGAACTCAAAAAGTATAAGGGCAAGCAAGCCAAAAAAAAGTATATTTTGGACAAAGCCTGAGTTATAAATTGCAGATCCGACATCACTGTAGCCAATAAATCCTGAAAAAAGAGTTGCAAGAAGAGTTATTTTTAACGCTCTGATGCCATCATTTTCATCCATTTCAAGAAAAAGAACTCCAAGCAAGAGGCCCATCAGTATACTTTGAGCTGTGAAAACAAAAATTCCTAAAGGAACTGAAAA
>JAQWXQ010000091.1 GCA_029254395.1 SAR86 cluster bacterium
ATACTATCTAAATAAACATCTTCTTTTTTCAGATAATCTGATACAGGCTTATATTCACCTGGATCAATTACTAAAGAACCTTCATTTGTTGTGACTATCCAAATATAATTATCCGTGTATGCTTTTATGGGTTTAATTTTTATCATACGTAAATTTTAATTTAATTTTATGAAAACAGTAAATATTTATACAGATGGTGCTTGTAGAGGAAACCCTGGAGTTGGTGGTTGGGGCGCACTTATTGAGTATGAAAATCATAATAAAGAAATATTTGGTGGAGAAAAGCTTACTACCAATAATCAAATGGAGCTAATGGCAGCCATACAAGGTTTAAAAGCTTTAAGTGAAAAATGTAATGTTAATCTAACCACTGATTCAAAATATGTTATGGATGGCATAAATTCTTGGATAAAAAACTGGAAGAGGAATAACTGGAAAAATTCACAAAAGCAAAATGTAAAAAATAAGGATTTATGGATTCAATTAGACAAACTAAACGAACAACATGATGTAAAATGGCATTGGGTTAAAGGTCATTCTGGGCACCCACAAAATGAATTAGCAGACCAATTGGCTAATAAAGGTATAGATAGCTTATAAATGAATAAAAAATATATCATTCTAGATACAGAAACAACAGGCCTAGAGGTACACCAAGGGCACAGAGTTATTGAAATAGGGGCAGTGCTTTTAAACGATAGAAAAAAGTCAGATGAAAACTTTCATTCGTATTTAAACCCAGAAAGGGTTATTGATGAGGAGGCTTCTAAAGTTCATGGAATAACAAATGCTGATCTTGATGATAAACCTCTTTTCTCAGAGATAGCTGAAGAGTTTCTTGAATTTATAGAAGGGTCAACACTTGTTATACATAACGCACCATTTGACGTTGGCTTTTTAAACAATGAAATTAATTTAGTATCTTCTAAGCTGCCTAAATTAGAAGATATTTGTGAAATTGAAGATTCTTTATTGATTGCAAGAGACAAATTTCCCGGCCAAAGGAACTCTTTAGATGCATTGGCAAATCGTTTTGAAGTAACTGGTTATGACAGAAGTTTTCATGGCGCTTTGCTTGATGCTAACATTCTTGCAGATGTTTTTATGATGTTAACCGGTGGGCAAAGCAAGTTTGAGTTTATGAATGATGCCTCTATAGCAAGCGCCGCTAAAAAAAATATAGATAATGCTTTAAGTCTTGAGGGAGTTGAGTTGGTTAAACTTCAATCAACTGATGAGTATGATAAAAATCATTCAAAAAGACTTACAGAAATTTCTGAAAAATATTCTATCGAAACAATTTGGAGCAAACATTGAAAGTAGTAACAAGATTCGCGCCCAGCCCAACGGGCACACTTCATATTGGTGGTGTAAGAACTGCATTATTTAATTATGTATATGCAAAAAAAATGGGTGGATTGTTTTTAATTCGTATTGAAGATACTGATAGACAACGATCAACAAAAGAGTTTGAAAAAAATATTTTAGATAGTCTTAACTCTATAGGTTTAAGCCCTGACTTGGATCCAATTAACCAATCAGAGCGAACTGATATTTATATTAAAGCTGCAGATGAAATTCATAAAAGCGGCAAAGCTTATTATTGCAATTGTTCAAAAGAAAGATTGGATGAAATGAGAACAGCACAACAGCTAAACGGTCAAAAGCCTCAATATGATGGCAGGTGTCGAAACTTGAATTTAGAAAAATCTAGTAATACAGTTTTAAGATTGAAAACACCACTCGACGGCCAAGTGTTAATGAAGGATTATGTTAGAGGCGATATAACTTTTGAGAACTCAGAGCTTGATGATTTAATAATATTAAGAAGTGATGGAACACCTACCTATCATCTATGCAATGTGGTTGATGATTTTGAGCAGGGAGTAACGACAGTTATTAGGGGTGAGGATCATATATCTAATACACCCCGCCAAATTCATATTCAACAAGCATTAGGGTACCCAGAGCTCGAGTATGCTCATCTTCCATTAGTTCTTGGAGCAGATAAGAAAAGGCTTTCAAAAAGACATGCTGCAACAAGTCTAGAAGAGTATAAAAATGAAGGTTATCTTGATTCTGCCATTTTAAATACTCTTGCAAGGCTTGGATGGTCTAAAGGAGAGAAAGAGGTTTTTTACTTAGATGATCTAATAAAAGATTTTGAAATTACCGAAGTCCAAAAAGCAGGGGCAATATTTGATATGACAAAGTTGGACTGGTTAAATACGCAACACTTATCACATCTTTCGTTAGTAGAGTTTAAATCGCACTTAAGTCCTTTTTTATCTTCGATCGATATAAATTTAGATGATCACCCTAAGTCCGATTTATTAATTGATGCAATGAGGTCTTCTGAATCTAACTTGGTAAATATTGCAAATGCTTTGATTCCTTACTTTAAAGGCGTGACAGAATATAATCCAAAAGCTGTAAAAAAGTTTCTTGCTGATTCTGGCAATATGCTTTCCTCAGTAGCAGATGTGCTAGAGAGTCTAGAGGATTGGGACGAAGAAAATATTGATATTGCTTTGAAGAATTTTCAATCCTCATCCAATCTTCCAACTCCTAAAGTCAATCAACCTGTACGTATAGCAGTGACCGGTGGAACAAAATCTCCATCACTTGGCCTAACGCTTGAAATTATTGGTAAAGAGGATTCGTTGATAAGGATCAAGAAAGCCCTAGAATTTATTGGTTAAAGATTTTACAAACTCTATAAATTTTTTTGATTCGTCACTAATTGCCTTTGATTGATTGTTTAGAAGAACTATCTGGTAGGGCAGGTCTTCTTCAATCTCAAACACATCTACCTTATTTGCATCGCAGTTATTTGCAGTGTATGTATCAACTAGAGCACTACCCACTCCAAGACTTACTAGCGAAGCAGCGCCACTATAAGAAGAAACTTTTCCTGCTATATTACTTCCAATAGGCTTGTTGTGAAAATGTTTGGTCAAGGACTTAACGCCATAAAAAGAAATAAGGTTTGTAATTTCTATAAAAGGATCGTTTAAAAAATGCTCTAGCTTGGAAGCTTCTTTATTATCATAAGCCCCTTTTGGTGAGATCATGACATGAGATCCTTTATGGATAACATGTCTTGAGAATAAATTTTCATCAAGATGGTTGGATCCTCTATTGGATATCGCAGGATCAAAACAGATCACAATATCTATGCTTTTATTATCCAGTCTACTTAATAACTCATTACTATTAAGGTTTATAAAATTGAACCCAGCTATCCCAATTTCTTTATAAGCCCGAAGTATCTTAGGCATCAGCGTAAGCATGATAGAAGGAGTAGTACCAATATTAATATCTTTTGAATCAAGCGGCGTAAGCTTTTTAGCCGTTTTATTAAAATTTTCAAGTTGGAATATAACCATTGAAGCATATTCATATAGTTCATTTGCTTCATCTGTTGGAACAAGTTTTTTTGAATCTCTATTAAATAGCTTGAAGCCAAGTTTTTTTTCAGTATAGGAAATTGATTTACTCAAAGCAGGCTGCGAAACATTCAACATCTTGGCTGCTTTAGTTATAGAGCCTTCTTTAAAGATATGATAAAAAATTTCTATTTGTTTAGAATTCAACATATTAACACTACTATACATAACCTTAGGTTATTATTATAGACCATTTTATTATATTGATTAATGTAGACAACTTTGTAAATGAAGTTCTATAATCAAGATAGAAATTTATATATACAATTCATGGGGGATAATGAATGAAAACTATTAAATCTTTATTGGTACTAGCTTTAGCTATGCCGTTTGCAATTCAAGCTCAAGACGATACTGCAGCAGCAGATGTTGAAGAGGTTGTTGTTGTTGGTTCTCAAATTAAAGGTGCAAATATTGCTGGTGTTTTACCAGTCACTGTTATAACAGCAGAAGATATAGAGGCGCTCGGAGTAGATTCTGGTGATGAACTTTTAGAGAATATCGCCGAACAAGGTCTAAACTATTTCAATGAATCTGAAATGGCTTCAGGGGGCGTTAATGCTGCCAGAGGAGATATGGGAGCTTATAATTTAAGAAATTTAGGTGTTGGTAACACCCTTACTCTTTTAAATGGAAGAAGACTAGTTACTTCACCTGGCTACCAGACTGAAAAAATTGGTGGTGATTTTGTTCCTACTACAACTGTAAACTCTCAGCTGGTTCCAGTGTATGGTCTTGAAAGATTGGAAATCTTAAGAGATGGAGCTTCAGCTATTTATGGCGCTGATGCTGTTGCTGGTGTTGTTAATAATGTCATGCAGTCTGACTATGAAGGTTTTGTAGTTAGAGGAAAAGTTACAGCGTTTGACCACTTTGAAACAGAAGATAAAACAATATCTGTTAAGTGGGGCAAGAATTTTGGCAAAACAAATATAAGTGCTTTTTTTGATAGCTATAACAGAGGCTCTATAGAGGCCAGTGAAGATCCAAGATGGGCTGACTCTGATCATAGAAAATGGGTTCCTGAAGATTCTCCATGGTTCGGAAGTACAAGCTTTAGAAATACTTCTACCAATTCTCTCTATGGACAATTTGACATGGTCAGCAGTGCAACAAGTATTGCAGGAACTGCATATGACAAAGTTTGGACTGATAGTTCTGGAGAATTTGAGATATTCCCTCTTGGTGATCCAAGATGTTCAAATCGCTCAAGTCAAGACGGTGTTGTATTCGATACTGGATATGGAACATGTATTGCTGCCGATGGTAATGGCGTAGAAAGATATAATTTATGGGGACTTACCCAAAAAAGAGGAAAGCTTGAAAGACAAAACCTATTAGTCTTCATAAATTCTGAGTTATCAAATGGTGTTGAAACATTTACTGAAAT
>JAQWXQ010000093.1 GCA_029254395.1 SAR86 cluster bacterium
AGATCAACATATTTAAATACTCTAGGCTCTTGAAGGAATTCTTCATGTTTCATTATTGTTGGATGAAACTTAATTTTGCCATCTTTTACGAAAACACCCATTTCACCAAATCTGCTTAAAATATCCTCCTTAACTTGACCTGTCATCCCTGGCTGCTGAACACCTTTGCCAAATGGAGTATGAGAATATGGGTCGGTAGGAAAAGCTCCATATAAATTTGGAGACTTATTAACGCCAATGCCCTCATTAATTTCAAAATAATGATCAAACAATCTTCCTACAGTATCTTGAGAGCTTCCATCCTTGATAGAGTCTCTCGTTACCTCAAATACAGATAATAGTAATTTAGATACCATATGCCAATAAATAGAACCTAGGCCCTCGTAACCATAGAAAGTTCCTGATCTACCTGTAAATGATTTATGGTCAAATACTTCCTCAAAAATATTTAGTACAAGCTGCTCTTCTTGCGTTCTTAGCTCAGAATATTTAGTTGGTAAATCATAAAGCTCTTTCTTAAGAGAGTTTGCATTATTAAAATTTCCATTAAAATGGAATAGTCCACTACAATCTCTTTTTATAAGTTGTGTGTTGCCATCCTCTATTAAGTTCTGCAGTAGCTTTGAGCTTTCTACTAAATTTTGAGGTATTACGTTTTTTTCAAGAAAACCAGGCAGCTCTTTGTTTGGGTATAGAAGATAGCTGTACTGATTGTCTCTAAATAACTTACTACTCTTTAAAGAATCAAGAACTTCCAAACTTTCGTTTGTAGACAAGTATTGAGAACTAAGAATACCAACCTGTCCCTCGAGCATTTCAGAAAGATATGAAATTGATACCTTATCCGCTTCAATATTGATTAAATTATAGGCATGGTATAAACCATCATCTCTCTTGTTCTCATCAATAGTATGTTCTAAATACTCAAGCACCACGCTAATAAATGTTTTAATTTCTTTTAATTGAATCGGTTTCTTTATTCCAGAAAAGCTATCTTTGTATATTTTTGATCTATATTTACTAGACATCTCCCCAAGGCAATCCATGATTACTTTCCTTTCACTATCATCTATATTGGGGTTAGATAAAATCTCTTTATTTGAATTAAAAATATTAAAAATACCTTTAAAAGATTCGCTCAACTCCTCAGAAACATCAACGCTTTCAAGGTCAGACTTATCAAGAAGACCATTCAGGAATATTAAAAATCTTCTAAGATAGTACAAAGTAACCATCGATACACCGTTACCAACAAGTGCATTATTGGCATCATTCCATTCCGGTCTCTGTGTATTCATCCATATGCCGGCTCCAGGAATGAAATTAGAGATTTTAGCGACGACAGTTGCTAGAATTTTTTCAATAAAATTAACTTTAACAATTTTATTATTTGAATCTTTGAGCAATGCTCCATCAGAGCCTATTTTTGATCTTTCTTTAATAACCTCATCTTCTGTTTCATGGTTGAAATTAATTGTATTCTTGGGATCTTCAAGCATATCTTTATATGACTTAATTTCATAAGGCACATTTGCATATACAAATATATTTTTTGAAAAATACCCCTCAAGTTTTTCTGGGTAATAGTCTTCTGCAAACTCAAGAAATTTTAATAGATAAATAATCTGGTGATCGCCCCAATAGCCAATGTAAGACCAAGGGTTATCAGGCTCGATCGTTTCCCAATCAAAACCATCTTTGGTTACACGATAAGGGTTATAGCCATCAAAGGTAGATGCATTCAAGAATTTTAAGATCATATTGTCAATAAATTGAGGATATGAATAAGCTAGAGCCTCCCAGTTTTGAAAAATATCCCTCCAATTACCCTCATAATCTAAAATTTTAGTGCCGTCTTCATTCGTAGTATTTATTGAAAACTGATTCCAAGGTCTGCTAGGGTCGCCATGCCTTCTACTAAATTTTAATGGAAGGTACTCACCACAAAGTCTTTGAAAATCAGCATCTTTTGAGGATTCAATAACATTTCTTAAATCAAGAAGGTTAAATGTATTGCCTAATATACTTAATTCACTATTTGAGTTTTTAAATACATTAGCATTCGCATTACTTAAATAAGAAAGAAAATCGTCTTTTTCAATTGTGTAATCATTATCAAAAATACCGCCACGCATTATATTGAATAATGTATTAGAAAAATGGCGTATATTTCTTCTCTTATCAGCAGTAGTTTGAAGCCCATCAGATGCACCGGTTAGCTTATAAAGCTCATCAGATGCAAGCTGTATGTCATTGTCTATTTCATTTAAAAGGCCGTCATTTTGCGTTATTTCTTTATCAATCTGAATGATGTAAGACGCATCTTTATTGACGTCAGCTGCAATCATCCATGACTCTGAACAGTTAGCATCTAATGAAATATCAGCATTTAAGAGGTAAGCACCTTTTTCTGCTTTTATATCAAGCTCCTCAGATACATTACCCGTCATTATGAATTTTTCTACTTGAATAGACGACAAAAGCTTCTTCGATGAGGTAAGACCAATACTCCAAGCAATATTTGTTTTAAGGGCCTCACTAGGCTCTGCTTTGTCTACTAGAATTGCACTCATTGCAAACATGCCTAGACCACTATTTTTAACTAGCTCAGATCTCTTATAAGCATCTACAAGATTGCTTGTAGAGTT
>JAQWXQ010000104.1 GCA_029254395.1 SAR86 cluster bacterium
GGCGTAGAAAGATATAATTTATGGGGACTTACCCAAAAAAGAGGAAAGCTTGAAAGACAAAACCTATTAGTCTTCATAAATTCTGAGTTATCAAATGGTGTTGAAACATTTACTGAAATTGGTTACTACACTTCTGATAGTGAAAGAAGAAATCACCCTTCATACGCTTTCACATCATCAAAGCATAGAGTTGGTCCAGATAACTATTGGTTAAATCAGATGACAATTCCAGACGGAACTGCAATTTTTGCTGGCAAAGAACTTTATATCGATAATTACAGATATGCAGAAGTACCGAGAATGACATTTGTAGACAAAGAAACATATAGATTTCTACAAGGTTTTAGAGGGACTTCAGGTAACTGGGATTGGGAGACTGCACTAGTATATTCAAAAGCTACTTCAGATGATTTAACTAAAAATAGAATATCTAACACTCTTCTTAAAGAGGCTTTATATGATGATACTCCAGCAGCTTATAACCCATTTAGTGCCGGTGTTGCTTCTAATATAGAAAGAGTGCTTGTAGATGTTACTAGATTTGGAACAAGCTCTTTAACTTCTTTTGATTTTAAAATGGTTAACCCTGAAATGTTTACTTTACCTGCAGGACCTGTAGCAGTATTACTTGGTTTTGAAGTAAGAGATGAAGTTATTACTGATGATAGGGATGACAGGCTAGACGGCACTATTGATTATTGTGATTATGAAAATGATTGTTATCCTCTAGTTGCTGATGTTCTTAACTCAAGTCCAACTGGTGACGTATCAGGCGAAAGACAGACTACATCATTGTTTGTCGAGCTAAATGCACCTATTACAGATTCAATATCTACTCAGCTTGCTGTTAGGCATGAAAGCTCTGATGACTTTGCCTCAGCAACAGTTGGAAAGTTTGCGATTGGCTGGGAAGTAAACCCAAGTCTTTCACTTAGAGCATCTGCATCAACTGCATTTAGAGCTCCTAATATAATTCAACTTAATGAGGGTGGAGTTGTTAGATCTGGAACAAGAGATGACTGGGTTGTTCAAAGAGTACAAGACATCTTAAACGAAGCAGGCGGTTACGACGGCGACACTGATATTACAGATTCTGACATAGATTCTGCATACACTATTCAAAGAAGGGCAATTGGTGGAAATAAACTAGATGCTGAAGAGTCAACAAATAGCTCAATAGGTCTTGTTTATACTCCAGAAATGGTCCCTGGCTTAATGGTTACTCTTGATCAATGGTCTATTGAAAAAGAAAAAACTATAGGTTTATTTGGTAGAGAAAATCAAATTGTAAATGACATGCTTTTAAGATTTGAAAACGGTTTAAATAACTGTGGTTCATTTATTGGAGATCCATTAGTTGTTCGTGAAGCACCAGATGAGGGTGAAGCCGGTTACTTTACAGCCGCTGGTATTTGTCCAATTGGAGTAGTTAAGTACGTTCAAAACGATTACACAAACATGGCTACAAGAAACTTAGCAGGAACAGATATTGGTGTTTATTATGACATTGATACTAAGTTTGGAGATTTTGGATTTAAATATATCGGTAGTAAGACTGATGAATTTACACAAGATGCTTCAGGTGAATTTGCTTTCCTTCAGTCACAAAAAGAGGCTGGTTTAATTCCAGCAAATATTCCATTAGATGGATTTGGTGATCTTTTAGGAATGGACGGCAACTATGATACTAAGCATACAGTTAAAGCATCATGGAGACTGGGTGATTGGGGAGCTACTATGTCTATGCTTCAAAAAGGAGAGTTTTATCAGAGCTCTTTAACTTTGAGCGATGGAACAAGGTATGTAATTCCTGAAATGACAACTATTGATGCCACTGTTTCATATTCATTCAGAATGAACGGCAATAAAGCTAGACTAAGATTTGCTGTTAAAAACTTAGAAGATGAAAGAGCCCCTCTAGCAGATAGATACTACGGTTACTATGCTGATGCTCACCAAGACTATGGTAGAAACTACTATCTAGATCTTAGAGTTACTTTCTAAAATGGTATAAACTTTAAAGGGAGCGCATGCTCCCTTTTTTATAGGAAAATATTATGCAAGCATATAAAAATAAAGGTTTCTGGGTTGGTGTATTTGCCTTCAGCATAATAGTATTTATTGGTTATGCTAATTTTTTGCCCCAAAGTTTGCTTGCACTTGAAGGCTCTTCATTTGAAACAAACAAAGGAGTGCAGTATATAGATAGCAAATCTGCATGGCTTGTCCTTGCCGTCCTAGTCCTTATGGCAATTTGGTGGGCAACAGAGGCTCTTCCAGTTGCTGTAACATCTCTACTTCCTTTGGCATTATTTCCATTAATGGATGTTGCTAATTTTCAAGAGGCAGCAAATCCATATGCTAATAAAAATATATATCTTTTTTTAGGAGGCTTTATCTTGGCTTTAGGTATTGAAAGATCGGGTCTGCATAAAAGAATAGCATTAAAAATGATTACTGCAGTTGGATCATCTGGAGAGAAATTAATCGGAGGTTTTATGATTGTTGCAGCTTCACTAAGTATGTTTGTAATGAATACCTCTACAACATTAATGCTCCTTCCAATAGGGTTAGCGGTTTGCGCAGTCATTTCTTCGACTACACCGAATATCAATGACCTTCAGAGAAAGAATTTTGATACCGCTTTAATGCTTGGAATTGCTTACGCTGCAACTATTGGGGGCATGTCAACTATCATTGGTACAGCTCCTAACATTGTATTTGTAACATTCATGAGTGAGACATATGGCGTTGAAATTGATTTTTTGAGTTGGATGAAAATTGGTGTTCCAGTTTCATTATCAATGCTTATAGCGGCTTGGTTTATTCTTGCTAAATTTGTATTTCCTACTAATTTTATTTCCTCCAATGAAACAAAATCACGGTTAGATCAAATGTTACTAGACCTCGGTCCTATTAAAAAAGACGAACTTAAAGTTGCAATGGTCTTTGGGCTTGCTGTTGTTGCATGGATGACAAGTAGAGTAATTAGAACTAACTATGGTATTGGCTTGGAAGATGCTGGTATTGCAATAATTATAGCTATACTTCTTTTTATAATTCCTTCTTCAGATGGAAAAAAAGATCTTATGGTTTGGGATGAGACATCAAAACTTCCATGGGGTTTATTGCTGTTATTTGGTGGCGGTTTATCTCTTGCTGCTCAAGTTTCAGG
>JAQWXQ010000131.1 GCA_029254395.1 SAR86 cluster bacterium
TATGACAGGCTTTTATTTTAAAAGTTTCCTAAAATAGTAAAACTTTTTAAGTTTTTTACTATAAATTTTTCATGCAATGAATTACCAAGGCTTATGTCTTTAAAAACAAAATCGAAAAGCGTTTGGTCATCATAATCCAGAATTTCATCCAGAACTTTTATATCGTCTGAGCTCAATTCATTTAAATTATTCGCTGAAAATTCTCTTAGGAGAAGGTCCAGCTCCCTCATTCCTCTTCTACATTTCCATTTGATTCTGTTTATTTCTGCATTCATTAGTTAAAATATATTTTTTATTTACATATTTTACTTGAAATTATTAAAAGTACAGAAATTAAAAACAAATGGATGCATTAATCTGGAAGATTTATGTGTAATAGACATCAAGGGTGACAAAGATAAAGTAATACAATTTCTTCAAGGTCAAATAACGTCTGATATAAATAAACTTGAGCTCAATTCTTGTGCTCTCTCCAGCGTATGTAACCAAAAGGGCCAAATAGTCTCTGACTTTATTATTTTATGCCAAGAAGATGGTTTTAAAATACTAGTTAATAAAGAAACTTCTAAATTATTAGTTAGTGATTTGGAGCCTTATGCTAAATTTTTTGGTGTTCTATTTAAATTATCAAACAGCAAAGCAGTAGGCTTTGTTAATATGCAATCGAAAAAATCCATGAGTCTCATAAGTAACGATGATTATGCATTGTCCATAGGGATTGATGAAAGCATAGATAAGAATACTATTTCCCTACAAGATTGGGAGACTGCCAATATCATGACAGGAAATCTAATGCTAGAAAAAAATGAGCTAGGGATTTATAGACCGTCTGATATTAACTACGACCTCCTAAGAACTTCTTTTGATAAAGGATGTTTCAGGGGGCAAGAGATAGTTGCTAGAATGAAATATCTCGGTAAAGAGAAGTCAATATTTAAAACTTTTGTTTCTAAAGAAAAAATTGATAGCCTTCATAATACGAAGAGGGTAAAGATTTTAAGAGAGATCCATTCCAAGGACAAATTTATATATATGTGTATTATTAACAAAGACGAGTTAGAAACTCTGAAAAGAGAAAGTAGTATTTACTTTATTAAGTAGACCAATCTATCTCTGCTAAGTTATTTTTTTTGAGATAACTATTTGCCTTTGAAAAATGCTTGCACCCATCAAACCCCCTGTAAAATGATAATGGTGACGGATGAGAGGACTTCAATATTAAATTTTCTTTATCGTTAATCTTTGTTTGTAATTTTTGAGAATTTTTTCCCCATAAAATAAAAACAATATTTTTCTTTTCAGCAGCCAATAACTTAAGGGTCCCATCAATAATTACAGACCAGCCGATTGATTTGTGGGAGAGTGGAATACCCTCCTCTACACTCAAACATGTATTTAAAAGTAGCACTCCTTGGTTGGCCCATGATGTAAGATCTGGGTTGTGGTTTTCTATGCCAATATCTGATGAAATTTCGTTAAAAATATTACGCAATGATTTTGGTATTTTATGATCCTCATTTGATGAAAATGATAGCCCATTTGCTTGACCTTTTTTTGGGTAAGGGTCTTGCCCAAAAATTACAATTTTTATATTACTAAGTGAGCATTTATTGTACGCATTGAATAGTAAATGATTTGGAGGAAAGATATTTTTACCACTCCTTCTTAGAGCTTCTACTTTTTCAACAGAGCTCAAAATACTATAGGGATCAAGATATTTTGAAAGAGAGTTTAACCAATTTTTGTTAATTGCTAGTTTATCTAAATCACTCATTTTTTAATTAAAATCTTATCCACAGATTCTGTGGATAAAGTTATGGATAACTTTATTTATAACACACCAAGCCCTTATTTATAAGGCTTTAAGTCAAGTTGATCAATTTTTGTACAAATTTATTATAAAAAACCGCATATCAATAACTTATGTATTTATTGGTATTTGTGGTAGCAAAAAAAATTAAAATAATGAAACGTCCATCTACCATTAATTCTCACTGTTGACAAGTTTTACAGATTGTAAATTAATTACTCTAGGTAGCATTACAATGATTTATTGAACAAAGTAAAGATTGTGATAATAATTATATGCTACTCGGCACAGAGCCTGACGCTCAGGACATGCTCAATAGATTCAATTTCTTTGATGATTTCCTCAGACGGGCTTTGGTCTAGATCAATAAGGTTGATAGCGAGATCGTCTCTGCTTTTGTTAGTCATATCCATTATGTTTAACTTAGAGGAAGCAATTTTATCAGCAATCTTTCCTATCATTCCTGGTTCGTTTTTATTAATAATTACTACTCTGAAATTATCTGTTCTTCCAAGCTTTATCGAGGGGAAATTAACAGAGTTTACAATGGTGCCATTTAGTAAGAAATTTGATACTTGTTCTGCTGCCATTAGGGCGCAGTTTACCTCAGCCTCTTTTGTGCTAGCACCCAGGTGTGGCATTAAAATTACATCACCTTGCATTGAGGCTCTCTCAATAAGCTCTGGAGTTGGGAAATCAGTAACGTACCGAGAAATGTGTTGAGATTCCAGCGAGGAAATCACATCATTGTTATTAACGATCCCTCCCCTTGATAAGTTAATTATTTTTGCTCCTTTTTTCATTGCACCTAAAGTTTTTGATGATATCAAATCTTTTGTTGAATCTAGCAAAGGCACATGGAGAGATATGTAATCAGAGCTCGATAAAAGTGCCTCAAGAGTATCAGCCTTTTCAACTTCTTTAGGCAATCTCCAGGCAGCATCAACAGATATGTATGGGTCAAAGCCAATAATCTTCATACCCATAATGCTTGCAGTTTGCGCTAATAGTGAGCCAATAGCACCTAAGCCTACAATCCCAAGTGTTTTTCCTTTTAGCTCTGAGCCTTTAAAGTTTTTCTTTTCAGACTCCATGGACTTATTAAGCTGAGAAGTATCAAGACCCTTAAGAGTCATTGCAAAAGAGTTTCCCTGAAGAATACCTCTGGAGGATAAAAGCATACCGCAAACAACGAGTTCCTTTACTGCATTTGCATTTGCTCCCGGAGTATTAAATACAACTACTCCTTTTTTTGTAGCCTCTTCTATGGGTATATTGTTTGTACCAGCGCCAGCTCTGCCAACGCACTTAAGGTTGCTATTAAAATCTTCTGCGGTTAACTGCTGGCTTCTTAATAAAAGAGCATCTGGGTTATTGAGATCCTGATTCATATTTTGATTAAGAATATCTATTCCATCTTGTGCAATATTATTAAAGATTTTGTATTTGTACATTTCTATATATTTTATTTGTAAATCCTAAATTATATACAAAAGATTTTTTATAGTTAGACAAAATTTAATAAAAAAGATTTATACCAAAGATTTATTTATATATTCCTTCCAAATCTCATATTTATCATGCAAATTGGTGACATTCGCTTCGCTCGCAATAAACGTTTTTTCCGTTTCAGCATTTTTAAAGTCCCTTTCATCACCTGAACCAATCATTGCAACTATGCAAGCACCTAAAGCTGTAGATTCAATATTCCTTGGTGATATTATTTTCTTATTAATCGTATTTGCTAGAAGTTGGCAAAAAGTATTGTTTGCGATCATGCCACCGTCAACATTTAGCTCTATGGATGATATATCATACCCATTAAGTATCCTTGTAATATCTTGCACTTGAAAGCATATTGATTCAAATGCTGCTGTCACTAAATCTTCCTTCGATGTATCCTGTGTGATCCCGTAATAACCTCCCCTTACATTTGAATCCCAGTATGGTGCACCTAAACCATTAAAAGCAGGAAGAAAAAGGGTTTTGCTAGATTTCGAATTTAAATTTATCATTTTTTCACTTTCTGATGCTTTGTTGAAAAAATTCATTTTATCTCTCATCCACTTAACAATGTTGCCACATGAATAAATGCTGCCTTCTATTGCATATGCAGTTTCTCCTCTTATCTTGTATGCAACTGTTGAGAGCAATCCTTCTTCGACATCAAGTATTTTGTTCTTTGTATTAACCATTAGAAAGCAACCTGTTCCGAAGGTTGATTTCATCTGTCCTGATTCAAAACATCTTTGACCCACCAAAGCGCTTTGCTGATCTCCTATTACTCCAGTAATTGCTACCATTCGCGACCCTATGTTTATTGTTCCAAAGTTTGCATCACAATCACAAACAGTTGGTAATATTTGCTTGGGTATATCAAATAACTCTAATAATTCTTCATCCCATTGTTCGGCTTCTATATTGTAGAGCGATGTTCTTGATGCGTTGGTTATGTCAGTGAAATGATTTTTTTCTTCGGTTAAATTATAAATGAGGTATGTATCAACAGTACCGAACATAATCTCGCCCTTGGCTGCTTTTTCTCTAGAGCCAGGAACATTATCTAAAATCCATTTTATTTTTGTTGCAGAAAAGTATGGGTCTAAAACTAAACCAGTTTTTTTTCTTATTAA